>JBATLU010000060.1:0-1843 GCA_049289475.1 Pontixanthobacter sp.
TAATTGAGTCTCCGGGGCCGATACGTTTGCCGCGGGTGATAATCACCTTGTCGCCTTTCTTGGCAATGGCGAACAGCTTGGCAGCAAAATCATTGGGCGTGCCGACACAGCCGTGGCTGGCATAGCCGTTTTCAACTTCGGCGCCGTGGATTGCCACGCCGTCCCATGTCAACCGCAGCGTGTAGGGCATCGGCGTGTTGTAATATTTCTCCGAAATATTGTCCTTCTCCTTGGTCAGGATCGGAAACGTGCCAAGCGGGGTAGGGTGCTTATCCGTGCCCAGCAGTACTGCCGTCGCGCCAATTTCATAACCACCACGAAAAACAGATAGCACGCGTGCATCAAGATCAACGGTCATCACTAGCGGGCCATCGGGAACGCCCTCTTCATCCCAGTGCCACTCGCCATATTTGATCGGTCCATCAATCGGCAGGACGCGTTTGATCACAAAGCGCTCGTCTTTCGGTGCGGGTTTGGCGACTGGCTGGGCAACTTCTTGCGTGACATAATTGGCCTGCTGCGTGCCAGCGAGTGCAGCTTCGTCGACGGGAATCGAATCTTCCAGCGATGGCGCGGCTTCTGCATTGCCAGCTTGCATAAAATCGCTCGCCAGAGTCATGCCGCCGAAAGCAAGCACCAATGCGGCTGTCGCGCCGCCAATCCATTTCATCATCGGGTTCATAGCCAGCGTAATGCCATAAACCGGCTTAATTTTCTATATCCACCTGCGCCGCGTCCCGCTGTGAGACGGGAGCATGCCAAATGTTAACGCACGCGCTGCTTAGCCATGCGCGCCGAATTCATTGGCAATAGCGGTTCCGATCCGCAGGCTGAGTGCATATGCGCGTTCGAGCGGGTCGATATAATCGCGCTGGATTGCGGTATAGCCTTCGCCTTCACCATCGGGATAATCGCTTGCCTCATCGATGTTGAAATCTTCCAGACCGGGGAAGCTGGTCGGATAGGCACGGCGAAGCTGTGCCAGCGCGTCGTCAATCCGCAGCGTGAACACCATCTCCAGCACATCGTCGCGGCTGATGTCATTGGCGCGGCTGAACGCAGGTATCGAGACGGCCTTGATCCACATATGCTGGAACAAGGCGAGGCGCAGCGATTGCAGCGCGCCGATCGAGCGGCGGACATTCTCGCGGTCGTCCAGCGGTTGTTCGTCGGGGATCAGATCGAGCAGCCGGTGCAATTTCAGCGCATCGACGCGCAAGCGGCTGGCAAGACGGCGGAAGGTGCCGGTACGGTCATCCTTGGTCAGATATTCGGCCAGTGTCTCGCAGGCGTCGGACACATTACTCTCGGTCCCGCGATAGGGGCGGCTGGCCCAATATGCAGAGTTGAACAATTCGCCGTAGGCGGCGACCGTTTTGATGCTCGCCAGCGCGTTGGAGGCGCGCACCAGCCGGACCAATTGCCGCCCGCGCTCGCTCTCGGTCAGCAAAGCGGCGATATCTTCGTAATTGCCGTCGGCTGCGCTGCCCACACCCGATATGACATTCACCGGATAGCCAAGCTGTTGCAAGATCGCATTATGCGGGATCGCGCGGATCTGGCGCAAATTCATGTCGCGATCCGCTGATAGGTCAGACTGGCGGCGCGATACGCGGCTGCCAGTGGAATTGAGCAAACCCAACCCGAATGCGGTTAGAGCGCGGCTATAGGTCTGGCTTTCAAGATGGTCACGCTGGTGCGAGCGGACCGCGCGGTAGAAATCGAGGCTGAGGTCGGTCCGCCGGTAAAACGGATCGGTCGGCGCATCGGGATCGGCCCATGCGGGGCGAGCGGTGGCGATGCGGGTCAGCGTTGCCAGCGCCAGTTCGGGCGTGGCGAAATG
>JBATLU010000061.1:0-7278 GCA_049289475.1 Pontixanthobacter sp.
CTTCTTAGGAGCAGCCTTCTTCTTGGCCGGAGCCTTCTTCTTGGCGGCTGCGTCTTCAGCCACTTCGTCGGCTTCGATCGCGGCTTCGAGCTCTTCGCGCGTTACTTCGCGCTCGGTCACTGCAGCCTTGTCGAACAGGAAGTCGACAACCTTGTCTTCATACAGTGGAGCGCGAAGCTGCGCGGCAGCCATCGGTTCCGAATTGATATATTGGACAAAGCGTTCGCGGTCTTCGTTGCGATATTGCTGTGCAGCCTGCTGGACGAGCATGCTCATTTCCTGCTGTGACACTTCGACGCCGTTCTTCTGGCCGATTTCCGACAACAACAGCCCCAGACGCACACGGCGCTCGGCGATGTTGCGGTAATCATCCTTTTCGGCTTCGATTTCCTTCAAAGCGCCTTCGGGATCTTCATCCTTGGCGGCTTCTTGCTGGAGCTGCGCCCAGATTTGTTCGAATTCGGCTTCGACCATCTTTTCCGGAACAGCGAAGTCATGACCAGCGGCAAGCTGATCGAGCAACTGGCGCTTCATCTGGGTGCGGGTCAGACCGTTGGTTTCCTGCTCTAGCTGGCCCTTGAGAAGTTCCTTCAGCTTGTCGAGGCTGTCGAGGCCGAGCGAGGTGGCGAAATCATCATCAAGCTTTGTTTCGCTTTCGACCTTCACTTGCTTCACCACGATGGCGAATTGCGCATCTTTGCCCTTGAGATTTTCAGCCGGATAGTCTTCGGGGAAGGTCACGGTGATGGTTTTCTCATCGCCGGTCTTCACGCCGCTGAGCTGCTCTTCAAAGCCGGGAATGAACTGACCCGAACCGATTACCAGCGGTGCATCCTCAGCCTTGCCGCCTTCGAATTCGACACCGTCAATGCTGCCGGTGAAATCGATGATCAGCTGGTCACCGTCAGCGGCCTTCTTGTTCTTCGGCGCATCCTTGTAGCTCTTCTGCTGGTCGGCAATGTTCTGCAACGCTTCGGTCACAGCAGCATCCGCCACAGGGACGGTCAAACGCTCCAGCTTCATACCTTCGACGTCGGGCGCATCAATGACCGGAAGAACTTCGAGGTCGATCGTGACAACCGCATCTTTGCCTTCTTCATAGCCTTCTTCGAGGTCAATCGCAGGCTGCATCGCAGGGCGAAGCGTCTTTTGCTTCATCACTTCGTCGACCGATTCGCGGATCACATCATTGATGGTTTGCGCGTGGATCTGTTCACCATGCATTTTCTTGACCAGATTCGCAGGCACCTTGCCCGGGCGAAAGCCGGGCATCTTGATCTGCGGAGCGATCTTCTTGACTTCAGCGTCGATTCGGCTGGCAATATCAGTCGCCGCAATGGTCACTTGATAGCCGCGCTTGAGGCCTTCGTTGGTGGTCTCTTTAATCTGCATGATGCGCTACTTAAACCTTTTCAAAATCTCATAATTTCGGCGGGGTACAGGCAGCGTTCTGGTGCGGGCGAAGGGACTCGAACCCCCACATCGTAAGATACTGGTACCTAAAACCAGCGCGTCTACCAATTCCGCCACGCCCGCAACCCGAACGAAGCCGCACGAGTGTTACCCCGCGAGCAAGGGCGTGCCCTTAAAAGGCCCTGCGCAAAAGGGCAAGCGCTGCGATGCCTATTCACGCAGTATCGCGCAAATATACGTCGAAAGTCCTGTTTTGGGGCCGATCCGCTTGCAGCGCTGACACGGGCGCATTAGGGGCGCGGGACGACTTAATTGTGCCAGGAATAGATAATGAGCGACGATCAGACCCCTGCCTCTCCCGAGAGCGCCGAAATTGCGACCAAGGCCGGGCCAGACGTTCCGCCCAACCATTTGTCAGTCAACCCCCGCAGTCCCGCGTTTGATTCCGAAACTCTCCAGCGCGGCATCGGTATCCGGTTCAAGGGCAATGTTCGCACCGACATTGAAGAATATAGCATTTCCGAAGGTTGGGTGCGCGTTCAAGCCGGTCGAACGATGGACCGCAAGGGTCAGCCGTTGACGCTCAAGCTGAAGGGCCCGGTCGAAGCATGGTTTGAAGACCTCGGCGACAATCCGCCAGTCGCCAAAGCGGATTGATGGCGGCGTTCCGGCGCTGTCTCCTGATTGTTATCGCCCTGATCGGGGCGGTGGCGGCAGGGGGTGTGTCCGGAGCAAATACTCAATCAAATCCAAACCCGCAAAATAGCGACCCGGCCGAGGCGGTCCACCGTCAGGGCAATGATGCCTACCGCGCCAGCGACTTTGTCCAAGCGCTCGCCCGCTACCGCCAAAGCTGCGACGCCGGTTTGGGTAAATCCTGTTTCAACGTTGCGTTGATGTATCAAAATGGTCAGGCTGGCACGCAGGATGCGGCGCAGGCGCTGCAATTCTGGCTACGCGGGTGCGACGGGAGTTACGCCCCGGCTTGCGGCGCTGCCGCCGATGCCTATTTGCTCGGCCTTGGCACGCCTGCCGAACCGGAGCGTGGGCTGGCGCTAGCGACCCGCGCCTGTGAAGCTTCCTATTGGCCGTCTTGCGGCACTTTGGGCAAAATCTATGCAGATGGAAACGGCGCACCTGCTAATTCCCCGCTCGCTGAATATTATTTCAGCCTCGCCTGCGATAATAGCGAAGGGGACATTTGCGAGAAATACGGCTCGCGCAAGCTGGCCGGATATGGGTTGGCAAAAGATCCTGCGGTCGCTGCACAAATTTTTGGCAAGGGCTGCAACGCGGGTCATAGCGGTTCATGCAACCTTCTCGCGGTGCTCTATCTCGATGGCACCGGAATTGCCGCTGACCCGGCGAAAGCTTTCACGCTGGCCAGCCAATCGTGCAACACGGGCAATTCGGCGGGCTGCAATCTGGTGGGTAGTTTTTATCTTGATGGTAAAGTGGTCGCACAGGATCAAGTGCGCGCGGCATCCATTTTTGCCACCTCATGCGAGGGAGGCAACCGCGAAGCCTGCGAGAATCTAGCACGCCAATATCTTGACGGGCGCGGAGTGACCCAAAATGCTACTGAAGCACGCCGCCTATTTGGCGTAGCTTGCAATTTGGGGCGCGAGAGCAGTTGCGCGGCCGTGCAGTTTATCGACAAGCTACTTGCCGAAGAAGGCGGTTCCTGAAACCGCCGAATCGGCAGTGTTCTGAGTGCGATTACTTGTCGTATTTGGCCAGTACGTCGGAAAAATCATTGCTCGGCCGATTCCGGATCGCAGAGGCGGGGTTTGTCGATGCCCGGCTGAGCACCGCAGGTTGGCTTTGAGTGCGTTGCGGCTGCGGCATTGGCTTCGCGCCCAAATCAGCAAAGGCGTTCGCGAATTGCTGCGAAGACGGGCGCGGCGCGGGGGCGGATGAGGGCGCAATACGCGGTGCTAGCGCAGCAGCTTGTGCCACACGCGGAGCCTGCGCGACCCTTTGCGGCTGTGCAAAGCTGCGCGCCTTGTCCGGATAGATAAATCCTTGAACGGGCCACGGCGTAGTACCAAGGTCCTGGATCGGATCATACCAGACTCGGACCATACTCCAGTCATTGCCGGGCGAAACATCGATTGCGCGCACATCATTTTCGATCTGACCGCGGCGGCCGTTGATCGGCGACCAGTTGGAATGGCGCAGCAACACCGTGCGGCTGTCGATTACTTTGCTAACTGCCGCGACATGGCCCAATTGCATATTGCGATACGGTTGGAATGCCATAACAGCGCCGACCTTGGGGCGATTGCCGCGTGCAAACTTGCCGTCGGCCTGATCCCACCACGTATGCGCATCACCATAGATCTGGATGCCGGTCTGTTCGCGGGCATAGGGCACGCATTGCAGATAGGCTGGCAATTCGCTGCCGCTTGCGCGTCCGCGCGAATCGCCAAAGGAGGCAGCACTTTCTGCTACTACCGGGGTGGAACCCATCATTACGGTGGCCACCAGGCCCAATGTACAGCGTTTTATCATCCGGCAGCTTTTTGCCGTTTTGGGTTAGAATCCCCCTCCTGTTCTAGGTTAACGCAAATCAACCATAAAATTCACAAACCTTGCCAAGAGACCTTTTAAGTTCCAACTGCGCCCAATCATGCTCCCTCAAGTGATCATTATCGGCCGACCTAACGTTGGAAAATCGACTTTATTCAACCGTCTGGTTGGCAAGAAACTCGCACTGGTCGACGATCAGCCCGGGGTAACGCGCGACCGTCGGTCTGGCGATGCCGAGATTGCCGGGCTAAAATTCCAGATCGTCGACACCGCAGGTTGGGAAGATGACGACCCCGAAACACTTCCGGGGCGGATGCGTAAACAGACCGAAATCAGCCTGGTCGGCGCCGATGTGGCGCTGATGGTGATTGATGCACGCGCCGGTGTGACGACGCTCGATGAAGAGATCGCATTGTGGCTGCGCGGGCAGAAAGTGCCAGTGGTGATGGTTTGCAATAAGGCTGAGGGCAAATCAGCCGAACCGGGTATTTATGAAAGCTACGCGCTCGGCTTTGGCGACCCTGTGCCGGTTTCGGCCGAACATGGCGAGGGGATTGCCGATCTATTCGGCGCATTGTGGCCGATTATCGGCGACAGCGAAGCACGGATCGAAGCCGAAGAAGCCGAAGTCGCAGCCGCCAAGAAGATCAACGTGCAGGCCGCTCGCGACGCCGCAGAGGCCGCCGGTGAAGAGTATGTGCCTGAAGATGAGGAATTGTCCGGCCCGCTCAAACTAGCGATTGTCGGGCGTCCCAACGCCGGCAAAAGCACGCTGATCAATCGCCTTCTGGGCGAAGACCGACTGCTGACTGGGCCCGAGGCCGGAATTACACGCGATTCGATTGCGGTCGATTGGCAGTGGCACGACCCGCGCGCAGGTGAGACCCGCGAAATTCGCCTGATCGACACGGCCGGAATGCGCAAACGCGCCCGTGTAGTCGACAAGCTTGAAAAGCTGGCGGTCCAAGACGCAAAGCTGGCCATCGATTTCGCCGAAGTTGTCGTCCTGCTGCTCGATGCAACGCAGGGGCTGGAACATCAGGATCTGAAAATCGCCAGTCAGGTGCTGGAAGAAGGCCGCGCACTGATTATCGCGATCAACAAATGGGACATCGCCGAGGACGCAAGCGCGCTATTCAACGGCGTGCGTCATGCGCTTGATGAAGGTCTGGCGCAGGTTAAGGGCGTGCCGCTGTTCGCCGTGAGTGCGCGAACCGGCAAGGGGCTCGACACGATGCTGTCGTCCGCCTTTGAAATCCGCGCCAGCTGGTCCAAACGCGTACCAACTGCCGCGCTCAACCGCTGGTTTGACCACGCCTTGACCAACAACCCGCCCCCTGCCCCCAAAGGCAAGCGGATCAAACTGCGCTATATCACCCAGTCAAGCACCCGCCCGCCGCGGTTTGTGGTGTTTGGCACGCGTCTGGAAATGCTGCCCACCAGCTATGAACGCTATTTGATCAACGGCATCCGCAAGGAATTGGGCTTCGAATCGGTGCCGGTCCGGATCACATTGAAGAGTTCAAAGAACCCCTTTGCTTCCTGATTTTATATAGATTCGGCGCTTCTCATTACGCACCGTCCAAAGATCTCAAAAAAATGCCCTCCCCGTTAAGGGAGGGCAGTCTCGCTGAATTAGTCAGGTGGCGTTTGAGGCTTAGCGGCGTGCCATGCGGACGCCGCGGTCCACTGCGCCCGGCAGCGGCTTGTTCGCGGCCCAGGTGATGCAGCCTTGGTTGTTCGCCTTGACAGTGGAACACATGCCGCTTGCTGCAGCGCGCTGGAAACCGCCGGCCGATACGCGGAAATAGTTTTTACCGCGGACTTTCGCTTCTGTAATAACCATCTCGTAGTTTTTAAGCTGCGGATAGCGTTTGATGTAGATGCCCCAAGCGCGTTTTGCACCTGCTTCGCTCGAGAATGAACCGAGCTGAATAAGGTGATCGCCAGCCAAAGTGCTTCCGGTATCAGCCACAACATTTGCCCCAGCCGAAGCTGCGTTGGGCACTTTTTGCACCGTCGGATTTGCGACATAGCTGACGCCGGTCGATGCGACACGCGGTGACGGTGTGGCAACTGCTTTGCTGCCGACAAAGGCGTCTTCGAAATTCTGCGGCTCTGCTGTTGGCGGCACGATATTGGCCGCGACTGTCGTAGCCGGAGCTGGCCGTGCCATCATTGCAGGCGGCAATTCATTGCTGCCCAACGCGGGCAATTCATATTGCGGAGCTGCAGCAAATTTGCTTGCGAGTGCTTGCGCAGGCGTTGCCGGAGCAAGCGCTTCGGCAGCAAGCTGTGCAGGTGATGCATGATTGGCCAAAGCCAGCATTGCAGGCTGACCTGCATCGCCGACAACAGGTACATTCAGCAAATGCGCGACGCGCGCCTGATAGCTTTCCGGAGCGGAGGTTTGCGCCCATTCGCTCATCCGTTCACCCAGCTGGCCTGCAGGCACATCTTCAGCTGCCATCAAGCGGGCCGCGCGCCAATTGCCCATCAGGGCGTAGGAATAGGCCAAATTCTGGCGTACTTTGGGTGTTGTCTGGCCGCCGCGCAAAGCATTGCCCAGGATATGCACGCCCTGTTCCGGTCGTCCGGCAAGCGACATAGCGAGGCCAAGGTCGGAGGGATCGATCGAATCGCGGAACTGGTTCAATGTTGCAAGCGCAGGATCCTGCTGGCCAGCGGCGATTTGCGCCAAAGCCAAACTCAGCGCGGTACGGCCGCTGTTATCGCCGAGATCCATTGCATCTTTGAAGCTGGTGGCAGCCGACTGGAAGCGCCCGGCCTCCATGTAGACCGCACCGAGCATGGCGCGGTAACCTGCATTGCGCGGTTCGGCCAGAACGGTCGCTTCAGCATGGCCGATCGCCTGACTGGTGTCACCCTTCGCTAAAGCAGTCTGCGCTTTGGATGCAGAAAGATCGGCGGGCGCCGCAGCAGTGGTCGTGCATCCAGCAAGAGCAGTGGTCGCCAGCGCGGTCGTTACCGCCAGCATGATGGCCCTGTTGTTATTGGCTATCTTGGACATGGTCCGTTCCCCTATCTATTCGGAATTTCGCGCTTGCGCGGCGAGAGTGTTGACGTCGGACATGGTGCCCAACATCTTGTCGAGTGCATCGGTGACCATCTGCTGCGCACTGCGATTGCGCAGCGTGCATGCAAGCCGCAATTTGAGGTGGCGTTCGGCATCAAGCCTGAGCGTAAATGCAGCTTTCTTGCCGCGTTCCAAAGCAGAGCGGCGTTTGCGCGGCACGGATGCCTTGGCTTTTGGTGCAGCGGTTTGATCTGCCAAATGCTCGGCAATTTTTGCCTGTTGTTCATGAACCGCAG
>JBATLU010000062.1:0-6866 GCA_049289475.1 Pontixanthobacter sp.
CCGCAACCGAGGCAATCGTGTGTTTCAATCCGCGGTTCTGGACGATCTCCTTCGCGCTTTCCTTGCCATAGCGGCCTTTGAGGAATTTACGCTCGACCAGATGCCGCAGCAGCGTGGTGCCGCTGCGCATGGCAATGTCGGCCATCATCATATTGGTCGCTGGATCGGTGCTAACGCCGGGGACATTGGTGCCTGGCGATTCGGGTGTCACGGGTGACGCTGGCTTCTTCGGTTTTCTGGCCATGGTTCCTGCCTCAATACCGGCCCGATGCCGCAAGCGGCAAACGGGTGGTTAGTTCTTGCGGCCGAAATCGACCGTAACGACGTTGGAGCCGTCTTCACTCTTGGTAACGGCTGGATGGTCGGGGCGTTCCGAGCCATCATTCTCCGCGTCCTCATGTGCCTCGGGCGCCATATCGGCAACCGTAGCCTGAAACTGCAGCCCGAAATCGACCGCCGGATCGACGAACGCGGTAATCGCGGCAAAGGGAATATCCAGTTTCGAGGGAACCGCATTGAAGCTGAGGCCGACGGTAAAGCCCTGATCATCGACCGCCAGATCCCAGAATTTATTCTGCAATACGATGGTCATTTCATCGGGGAAACGTTCGCGCAGCACCTTGGGGATTGAAACCCCGGGAGCGCCGGTTTTGAAGGTGATGTAGAAATGATGGTTGCCGGGCAATTCCCCGCCGCCGTCGACGATTTCGCCCAAGACCCTGCCGACTACAGCGCGCAATGCCTCCTGCACGATGTCGTCATAGGGGATCAGGCTATCGGGTGTGTCGTCGCTCATAACATGACGCTAGGTGGCGACCCATCGCGCTGCGGTCAAGCGCCAAAGCTTGCTTACCCGCAAAGCAATTGTATAGCGCGCTGTATGCGCACCGCCCGAATAGAACGAAACACCACCGAAACGGCAATTCTGGTCGAGGTTAATCTCGACGGGACCGGCACCTACGACGTGTCGACCGGGATCGGCTTTCTTGACCATATGGTGGAACAATTCAGCCGCCATTCGCTGATCGATGTGACGATGAAGGTCGATGGCGATTTGCATATCGACCAGCACCACACGACCGAAGACAGCGCGCTCGCACTAGGTCAGGCGCTGGCGCAGGCGATGGGCGATAAGGCCGGGATTGGCCGCTACGGGCAGGCGCTGTCGCCGATGGATGAGACCTTGGCGCGGGTGGTGCTGGATATTTCGGGCCGCCCCTATTGTGTGTTCCGTGCTGGCTTCAGTCAGGAAAAGCTGGGCGAATGGGATACCGAATTGATCCAGCACTGGTTCGAATCAATCTCGCAAACCGCCGGGCTGACGCTGCATATCGAATTGCTCTATGGCACCAACAACCACCATATTTGCGAGAGCATCTATAAGGGATTTGCCCGCGCGATGCGCGCTGGTGTTGAACTGGACCCGCGCAAGGGCGGCGCCATTCCGAGCACGAAAGGCACGCTTGGTGGATAAGATCAATCCACCGGCTGCATCGCAGCCTCAAGGCCGACCGGCCGCCCGCAGCGACGCGATCTTTGATCGCATGAGCGAGGAGGTCGCACGCTTGGATGGGTGTGCGGAAAGCAAACATGGGTGAAGTAATCGCGCTGATTGATTACGGCGCGGGCAATCTCCATTCGGTCGAGAATGCACTGAAGGCGGTCGGGGCGAAAGTGACCGTGACCGCGAACCCGGATGTGGTGCGCGCGGCGGACCGGATTGTCTTACCCGGCGTCGGCTCGTTTAAGGCCTGCGCGGAGGGACTGAACGCGATCGATGGTCTGGTCGAGGCGATGACCGAGCGGGTGCAAATCGGCGGCGCGCCGTTTCTGGGTATTTGCGTGGGGATGCAATTGCTCGCAGAGCGCGGTCTCGAACATGGCGAAACCGCCGGACTGGGCTGGATTGATGGCGAGGTGCGCGCGATCGAAGTCACCGATCCTGCGATTAAGGTTCCGCATATGGGTTGGAACGATGTCGCGCTGTCGTCGCACGCACCGAAAGGCGGCTTGATCGAGGAGGGCGAGGCCTATTTCCTCCACTCCTACCATTTCGCCGCAAGCAACCCGCATGATATTGCGGCGATGACCGATCACGGCGGCGGGCTGGTTGCAGCGGTCGCGCGCGACACTATAGTCGGAGTGCAGTTCCACCCTGAGAAGAGTCAGGCCTATGGGTTGGGGCTTCTGACCCGTTTTCTGGAGTGGTTCCCGTGATCATCTTTCCCGCAATCGATTTGAAACAGGGCCAAGTCGTGCGGCTCGCCGAAGGCGATATGGACCGCGCGACCGTCTATGGCGATGATCCGGCAGCGCAGGCGTTGTTGTTTGCCGAGGCGGGTGCGGAGCATTTGCACGTGGTCGATCTCGACGGCAGTTTCGCCGGAAGCGCGCAGAACCGCGAGGCGGTGGAAGCGATTGTCGCGGCCTTTCCCGGCTATGTGCAGCTCGGTGGCGGCATCCGCACACGCGCCGATGTGGAGGGCTGGTTCGATGCGGGCGTGGCGCGGATTGTGATTGGCACTGCCGCGCTGAAGGACCCCGAATTTGTGAAAGACATGGCGCGCGAGTTTGAAGGCGGGATCGTGGTCGCGGTCGATGCGCGCGACGGGATGGTCGCCACCGACGGCTGGGCCGAAGTGTCCGATGTTCGGATCGAGGATATGGCCCGCCGGTTCGAGGATGCGGGTGTTGCGAGCCTGCTGTTCACCGATATTGGCCGCGACGGAATGCTGAAGGGCTGCAATATCGACGCGACGGTGGAACTGGCGCAGCGCACCGATCTGCCGGTGATCGCCAGCGGCGGGGTCAAGGGGCTGGATGATATCCACGTTCTCTCGCTGCAGGCGCATATCGGCATCGAAGGCGTGATTACCGGACGTGCGTTGTATGACGGGCGGCTGGATTTGGCAGCGGCGATTGCGATGGGTGCGCGCGCGTGATTTTGCTTTCTAATGTCATTGCGAGGCGACGCCGTCGCCGTGGCAATCCAGAGTTAGCGCGTGCCACCTTGAATTGCGCCGCAACGCTCGCAATAACGAACAGACAATCATGACCGTCCGCATCCGCGTCATTCCCTGTCTCGACGTTGCCGACGGCCGCGTGGTCAAGGGCGTCAATTTCGTCGATCTGCGCGATGCCGGGGATCCGGTCGAGCAAGCGCAGGCCTATGATGCGGCGGGGGCGGACGAGCTGTGTTTTCTCGATATTTCCGCGACGCATGAGGGGCGCGGGACTTTGCTCGATGTCGTCCGGCGCACGGCGGAGGTGTGCTTTATGCCGCTAACGGTCGGCGGAGGGGTCGCCTCGGTCGAGGATGCGCGCGCATTGCTGCTCGCAGGCGCAGACAAGGTCGCGATCAACAGCGCGGCGGTTAAGCGGCCCGAAGTGGTTAGCGAAATAGCGGAGAAGTTCGGCAGCCAATGTGTGGTTGCCAGCGTGGATGCACGCAGGACGGGCGAGGGCAGCTGGGAAATCTTCACCCATGGCGGCCGCAAGCCGGCCGGTATCGACGCGCTCGAACATGCCAAACGCCTTGCCGATCTGGGCGCGGGCGAATTGCTGGTCACCTCGATGGACGGGGACGGGACCAAAGCCGGTTATGACCTCGAACTGACCCGATTGATTGCCGATAGCGTCGGCATCCCGGTGATCGCCAGCGGCGGTGTCGGCACGCTGGGTCATCTGGTCGAAGGGGTGACGAAGGGGCACGCTAGCGCGGTGCTGGCCGCGTCGATTTTTCATTTCGGTGAACACACAATTAACGAGGCACATCAAGCACTTCGGTCTGCGGGATTGCCTGCGCGCGGGTGAGATTCAGTCCCGCAACGGGACGCCGCATATATTGCAGTTGCGAAATATCCTTAATGCGCCAGAGCGGGGTCATGAGGACGCGCTTTACTGCCATCATTTTGATGATGATCTCCACTCCTGCCGCAGCGTGGAGCGGCGCTCAAATTCCCGAACCGAGCAATATCGCCTTGTTCGGCCTCGGCCTGACCGGGCTGCTGATCGGGCGGCAAGTGGCCAAACGCAAGCGCAAATAAGGCGGCGATTGACCCAATTCGCATCCGCCTTCATGGAAGCGTGATGGACACTCTATCCCGTCTCGAACAAACCATCGCCCACAGGCGCGGTGGCGACCCCGATTCCAGCTATGTCGCGCAGCTGCATGCGCGCGGATTACCGATCATTGCTCGCAAGCTGGGCGAAGAAGCGGTCGAGGCCGTGGTCGCCGCACTGTCCGGAGACCGCAGCGAATTGGTGGGCGAGGCGGCCGATGTGCTGTTCCATCTGCTGGTGCTGCTGTCGGCCAAGGATATTGCATTGGCAGAGGTGCTAGCCGAACTCGACCGGCGCGAAGGCGTGTCCGGTCTCGACGAAAAAGCCAGCAGAGCAGAGAATTAGGGAGACGCGCATATGCCGATTGACGCCACCCGGCCTTATGATGACCAGAATATCTTCGCCAAAATCCTGCGCGGGGAAATCCCTTCGACCGAAATCTATCAGGATGAATGGGCCTACGCCTTCCCCGATATCAATCCGCAGGCTCGGCTGCATATTCTGGTGATCCCCAAGGGCCCCTATGTCAGTTGGGATGACTTTTCGGCCAATGCACCGGCGGAAGAAATCGCCGGATTTGTCCGGGCGGTGGGCCATGTCGCGCGGATGCATAATCTGGTCGAGCCGGGCTACCGCTTGCTGGCCAATGTGGGCGCACATGGCGGACAGGAAGTGCCGCATTTGCATGTCCACCTGTTCGGCGGAAAATTTCTTGGCCCGATGGTCAGCCGCAACTAGCCGGATAATCGCCACAATTCTGCAAAGCCGTAGCGTTCATGCCAACTATCGCTTGCCGCGCGAATCCGCGCTGCGCTAAGACGCGCCAGCAATGACGATACAGCCACATTCACCCGGCGGAATTTTTGATGGTCCGCTGCATCTATATGCGGTGCGTGTCTATTATGAGGACACCGATCTGTCGGGCATCGTCTATCACGCCAATTACCTCCGCTGGTTCGAGCGCGCGCGTTCCGATGTGCTGCGGATGCTGGAAATTGACCAGCGCGCGGCAATCGAAGCGGGAATAGGGGCCTATGCGGTGGCCGACCTCCAGCTCAAATATCTCCGTCCGGCCAAGCTCGATGATGATGTGGTGATTCACACCCTTTGCACCCAGATCAAAGCCGCCACCGTGATGATGCACCAGCGTGCAATACGCGGTTCAGAATTGCTGTGCGAAGCCACTTTCCGGGTGGGCTTCGTAGCGCCAGACGGCAGGCCGCGGCGCCAGCCCGATGAATGGCGCAGCGCGTTTGCCCGCGTGATTTCCGATTATTCGAATATAGCCGAAAAAGGTCCTGCATGATCCATCTGTCACTTCTTGCCCCAATCACCGCCGCAACCGAGCACAGCGGGCGGCTGAATCCGGTGCAATTGTTTCTCGACGCCGATATTGTGGTGCAGGCAGTGATGTCTGGCTTGCTGATCGCCAGTATCTTTGTGTGGATGATCATCATCAGTTTCAGCCTGCGGATTGCCGGTGCGCGAAAGCGTTGCACGCAGTTCGAGGGCGAGTTCTGGAAAGCCGATGATTTCGATGCGCTGGTGAAGGACCGCGCGAAAAAGGATATCCCCTCTGCCCGGATTGCGGCGGCGGGAATGGGTGAATGGCGGCGCTCGGTGAACGGTAAATCAGGCGGCACGCTCGACCGTGACGGGACTCGGCAGAGATTGGCGGGCGCCATGGAAAGTCAGGTCGCGCAAGAAGCGGATACTTTGGCGGACCGGCTCAATTTCCTCGCCACCGTCGGCTCGGTCGCTCCGTTTGTAGGACTGTTTGGTACCGTTTGGGGCATCATGAACAGCTTCTTCCAGATCGGGGTGCAGGAAAACAGCTCGCTCGCGGTGGTTGCGCCGGGTATTTCGGAGGCTCTGTTTGCGACTGCGATCGGCCTGTTCGCGGCCATTCCGGCGGTGATCGCCTACAACCGATTCAGCCACAGCGTGAATTCGCTCGAATCGCGGATGCAGCGGTTTGCCGACCGGTTCCACGCCAGCCTCAGCCGAGAGCTGGAGCGTCTGTAAATGGCCATGGGTCTCTCATCTTCTTCTCGCAGACGGGGTCGCGGGGCCAAGCGCACCCCGATGGCGGAAATCAATGTCACGCCGTTTGTCGATGTGATGCTGGTGCTGCTGATTATCTTTATGGTCACCGCGCCGCTATTGTCGTCGGGTGTGCCGGTCGAATTGCCCGATAGCCGCGCCAATGCGCTGCCGCAGGAACAGGATCCGATTACCATCAGCATCGGCGCAACCGGCATTATTTACCTCGATGATGAACCATTGGCGACCGGTGAGCTGCCGGGCAGGCTCGCGAATATCCGGCCGGGGCCTGACGGGGCTATGCCGCAAGTGACTTTGCGCGGCGACCGTGCGCTTGATTACGGTCGCGTGATGGCGGTGATGGGAGAGCTCAACCGTTCCGGATTTAACAGCATCGCGCTGGTCACCAATGGCACTGCGGCCCCGCCCGCAGTCATTGGCGGTTCAGACAGCGAGCAATAGCCCGTTAGCGTTATGGAAACACCGCGCTGGAGAATTGAGGAAATTGTCGGCCTTGGGGTCGCGGTGGTCCTGCATCTGGTGCTTTTGGCGATGTTGCTGCTCAAGCCGGAGCCGGTGGTGATCGAACCGGTGCAAACCGTTACGGTCAGTCTGGCGGAGGATGTCTCGCTCGAAGCAACCGCGCCCGAACCGATTGCCGAAAGCCGGTTGGCGATGGCGCCGGCCTTGTCCGATATTCCCGCCCCGCCAGTGCCCGAACCGGTTGAAGCGCCCAAACCGGTGCAGACCGCCGCGCCGAC
>JBATLU010000063.1:0-3244 GCA_049289475.1 Pontixanthobacter sp.
ACCGTGATGCCCATTGCCGGAGCGAGGGTTATTACGCCTATGGCGGCTCGCTTGAACCATTGCTGGTTTCGAGTTGTAAAGCACAGCTAACCCGCCAGCGGACCGACCAATTGGTAGAATTGGTCGAGCAGTAACAATCGCAGTGCAATCCCTGCACTCCGCGTAGGCCATATGATTGGCATTGCAGGCCGAATTCACTTCGCATAGTTTGCTGAAATGGCGATTTTGCAAAGTTTGTTCCTTACCACATTGGTGCTTGGCATTTCGGGAGGTAGTCCGGAAGGTGCCACGCAATATGAGGCTGCGGATGAACCGCAAACTGGCTGGCCTAGTGAAACCAGGCCGCACTGGAATTGCGGAATTGCTGGAGGGCAGCAGGCCATCAACCGTTGCTACCGCGAACGCGCCGAAGCGGCGGAGGTCCAGATGGAGGCCGCATATGATGGCTTCGCCAGACATTTCATTCCCGACGGTGAGGAGGTAGAGCCGCCGATTGTCGAGGATCAGCAGGAAGCGCAGGCTGCCTTTGTGACCTATCGCGAAATTCACTGCGCCGACTTGAGCTATTCACAAGGTGGCGGGTCGGCAACCGATATGGTGCTTTACAGTTGCCGTGCCGAGCTAACCGAATTGCGCGCGCAGCATTTGATCAATCTGGTCGAACTCTTTTAGGGACAGGAGCTGTTAGTTCCGCAGGCGCGGCGCAGAAATGACGAAGATATTGGGTGGCAGTGCCCGCCGGAAAGGCTGGTTGCCTTGCCAAGGGTAGTTCTGCTTGAGATCAAAGTCATTTTTGCGTGCTGACAAGGATTTGACCAATTGGTTCCGTTGCAGCGTCGCGAAAACTTCAAAATGTGATACATTTCCTGCGTTCCCGCTCCTCGCGGCAGGGCCAATTGCTTAAAACCACGTTCTGCGGAATTAAGAGCCCTTGACCCTAGTCTTCGACCATAGCTACCGCTCTGATCCAACCCGCGCTTGCGCGTTCGATCTTGACCGGAAAACACGACAGAGTGAAACCCTTGTCGGGCAACGCCGCCAGATTGGTGAGTTTCTCGATCTGCCAATAGGGACGGATACGGCCCGCCTTATGACCTTCCCAAATTATCGATGGATCGCGGGTTTCAGCCCATCGTTTGGCTGTGTGGCTGAACGGCGCATCCCAACTCCATGCATCGGTTCCGACAACCTCGACGCCGCGCTCGGTTAAGTAGAGGGTCGCTTCTTCGCCAAGCCCGACCCCCTGATCGGTGAAATTCTCAGTTCCGTAAATCGCACCTGATTGCACCAAGACAATGTCTAGCGGCTGCAATGTATGGTCGATCCGTTTTAGCTCAGCCTCTACTTCAGAAGCTGTCACCACATGGCCATGGGGCAATTTTGAAAAGTCGAGCCGCACAGCGGGGCGGAGAAAGCGGTCAAGCGGTGCTTCATCGATGCTGGGTGCCCTGCGTGCGCCGTTGTCGGTGGTCGAATGATAATGCCACGGTGCATCCATATGCGTGCCGTTGTGTGTCGACAACTGAAGCATTTCGACGGCCCATCCTTCACCGTCAGGCAGATCGTCTTTCTGCAAGCCCGGGAAGAACATTGCTATCTGTTCCCAGCTTGTGTCATGCGTCACATATTCGATATGTGGGCGCATAACGGGCGGGTCAGAAACTACATCGTTTGTGATGGGGATCGAGAGGTCAATAAATCGGGTCATTGCGCGAAGCATTCACTGCTGGTAGGCGCACGTCAATCTGGTTCAAGCTGCTCGTCAAGAAACTCGGCAACGTCATCCAACGCAACATCGTGGTCCAGATATGCTGCGCCAATGCTGCGCAGCAAAATGAAGGGCAGGGTGCCGCCGTCCATCTTCTTATCGTGCAGCATATGCGTTGCCAGTTTCCCGCCGGTACAACCAAGCCCAAGGCTGCAAATTTCGGTCCGCAAGCCTGAGTTTGCGATCGCCTGAACTATCCGTTCTGCATCCTGCGAATTGAGCGATCCGCGGCGCGCTGAATAACGGGCGGCTAGAACCATGCCGAGCGCGACGCCTTCGCCGTGTAGTAGTGCCGAGGAATATCCGGTCTCGGCTTCCAGTGCGTGGCCAAAAGTGTGGCCGAGGTTGAGAAGAGCCCGCGCACCGGTGGTTTCGCGCTCATCCTCCGCAACAATGCGGGCCTTGGCTGCAACGCTGCGCGAAACAGCTTCGTGGACGGCATCGTCAATATGGCTGACTACCTTCGCCCCATTCGGCTCGCACCATTCGAAGAATTGGAAATCACCAAGGATCCCGTATTTGATCACTTCGGCATAGCCGGCCAGCATTTCACGCTCGGGTAGCGTTTTGAGTGCGTCGGTGTCGGCAAGAACCAGCGAGGGTTGATGGAATGCACCGATAAGATTCTTGCCCGCCGCGGTATTAATTGCGGTTTTGCCTCCAACCGATGAATCGACTTGAGCCAGCAGCGTGGTGGGCAATTGGACAAAGCCGCAACCACGTTTGAGGATCGAACAGGCAAAACCGGTCAGATCTCCGATGACGCCGCCGCCTATTGCAAAAACATGGTCGCCGCGTTCAATTCCTTGTGACAGCAGCCAATCGGTCAGGCGTTGCAATTCGCTCCAGCTTTTCGATCCTTCGCCCGGCTCAACGAGGTACCAGGCAATATCGAATCCATCCGAAGCGAGCGATTGTGCCAGCCGGTCACCATGATAATTCCGGGCATTGCGATCGGCGACAATTGGAACCGGTCGCTGCGTTTTAATGGCAGTGCCGCGATAGGGTTCGATGTATTTCGCAGCGTGGACGTGCGTTTGATCAAGCAGGCCAGCGCCCACCATCACTTGATAGCTGCGGCCCGCAAGTTCGACGTGAATTACAGCCATCGGTCAATTGCCTCTATGATTGCCATTGCGGTTTCCAAATGGGGGCCGTCATCGCTACAAACCCGGATCGGAGCCTGCGCATAAAACGGCTTACGCTCAGCATATAGGCGCTCCAGAATTTCCTTCGGATCGCCATTCTTTAGCAACGGCCGTGTATTGCGCCTGCTTGTCCGTTCCACCAGAACGCCGATATCGCAATCAATCCAGACGGTGATGGCTTTATCCAGAATGAGCGCCCGGGTTTCATCGTTGATGAAGGCACCGCCGCCGGTCGCGATAACACCCTGATGGTCTTCGATTAGGCGGGCGAGAACGCGGCGTTCGCCGCCGCGGAAATAGGGTTCGCCAAATTGCTCGAATATCTCGG
>JBATLU010000064.1:0-10310 GCA_049289475.1 Pontixanthobacter sp.
AGTTTGCTGGGCGCTTTAGTCAGTAGTTGTTTGGTCATGTCATTCTCCGGTTGATGCGGAAGGTCCAAAGTGGCCGCCGCTACCGGAGCAAGCCCGGCTTGCCGGGCGTCCAGGCAGCAATGCTCGGTTGCTGCGTGAAGTCCAGTCCGAAGAAATGCATTCCCGTTATCCACAGGAAACCGTAGCGGCATGCCGCTGGATTAGAACAAACGAACCTGATATGTTCCTGTTATGAGCAACGAAGAACCCCGCGCAGATATTTCTGGCGATCGCCGCCTTGAGGTATACTATACGCAAACCGAAAAGCTGGTCCCCGATCCGCGCAATGCCCGAACGCACTCGAAAAAGCAGATCACCCAGATATCAGAGTCTATCAGTGCATTCGGGTTCACCAATCCAATACTGGCCGACCCGGAGGGTAATCTTATTGCCGGGCATGGAAGGCTGCGCGCCGCCAGGGAACTGGGTCTTGCCGAGGTTCCGGTCATCACGCTGACCGGTCTCAGCGAAACACAGAAGAAAGCGCTGCGGCTCGCTGACAACAAGATTGCGCTCAATGCGGGCTGGGATATTGAAGTGCTCAAACTCGAGCTGGCTGATCTCTCTCTGCCCGAGGTCGACATCGACCTTGGACTAACCGGCTTCAGTCCAGGCGAGATCGACGTAGTTCTCGCTGACAGTGAAGACCCGGATGATGAAATCATTCCTCCCGTGCCGGAGAACCCGCGCGTGCAGCCCGGAGATATCTGGCAGCTTGGCGAGCATAGGGTCGCCTGCGGCGACGGGCGCGATACCGGGTTTTTGCAGAAAGTGGTCGGCGATGGAGCCTCGATCGACTGCGCGTTCCTCGATCCGCCGTACAATGTAAAGATCAACGGCCATGCCAATGCCAAGGGCCGTCACCGCGAGTTCGCGATGGCATCGGGCGAGATGAGCGAGGCCGAGTTCCGTGGTTTTCTGTCCGACACGCTCGGCGCCTGCGCCAAAGTATCGCGTGAGGGCGCGGTTCATTTTGTATGTATGGACTGGCGGCACATGAATGATGTGACCGCGTCGGTAAATGATATCTACGGCGATCTGCTCAACATCTGCGTATGGAACAAGAGCAATGCCGGGATGGGCTCGCTCTACCGCTCCAAGCACGAGATGGTTTTCGTCTACCGCGTTGGCGGCGCGCCCCACGTCAATAATGTCGAGCTTGGCAAGCACGGCCGCAACCGGACCAATGTGTGGGATTATCCAAGCGTCAACTCGATGCGCGGCTCGCGCCGGGAGGATCTGGAGCTCCATCCCACGGTCAAACCAGTGGCGATGGTGGCTGATGCCTATCAGGATGTCACAAGACAGGGCGAGCTTGTTCTGGATATCTTTTTGGGCTCGGGCACCAGCCTAATTGCAGCCGAGCGGGTGGGGCGGGCTTTCCGAGGTCTGGACATTGACCCTGCCTATGTCGATCTTGCGATGCAGCGCTGGAGCGATCTGACCGGCAGGCAGCCGGAGCTCGTATTCCGGGACGGCAAGAGCACTAGCGGATGAGCGGATCTCGCTTCCAGCCCGGCCAATCCGGTAATCCCAAAGGGCGTCCGCCTAAGCCGCGCAGGCCCAATATATCGGCGTTCGAGATCATTCTCGACAAGACCCTAACGATTACCCAAAACGGTAAAGCGCGCGCGGCCATTGTCGAGGAAGCGCTCCAGCAGCAGGCCTTGAAGGATGCTCTTGCGGGCAAGCGTATGGCTATCCGCAAAGTGCTTAAAATGATCGAGGCGCGCGAAAAGGCGCTTGGTCATAAGAATGCAGTTCCTCGCAGGAGGGTTGAGCTTAAGCATCATCACCTCGCTAAAAACGCGAACGAAGCGTTGCGGATTTTGGGCATTGCCAAGCCCGAACCAGACTTTCCGAGTAGATGGAAGGTTCACGCATGGGCAACGCAGGCTGCACTTCGCCGACCTGGACGCAAGAAGTTCGAGCAATCAGAAGTCGACAGCATCAAGTTCTTCACCTTTGATTCCGACACCTTGAAATGGCCGCGCGGTAGGATCGCATGAGCGGCGGCGAGGACGCAGGCTACGGCAAACCGCCTGTCGCAACGCGGTTCAAGAAGGGCAGTTCGGGCAATCCGAGAGGGCGTCCCAAGAACCGGCACAAATCGGTTCCTTACGATGCGGTGCTTGGCCAGATGGTCACCATCCGCGAGGATGGCCGCGAGCGGCGCGTGACTGCGGCGGAAGCGTTTTTGCTTCAATTGACCCAAAAAGGCTTGGCTGGGGATAGCGCAGCAGCGCGGGACTCGCTGGATGCCGTCGAGAATGCGCGCTTGCTGCGCGGTGATGATAGACAGCAGATTGATACTATTGTCTTGTCGATGATCAGCTCGGGCGCGGATGCGATTCTTGAAACTCTTGGATTGGCGAAGCTTAAGTTCTCCACCGACGAGACTCGTGTTCGATGGGAACTGAATCCTTGGATTGTTGAAACTGCGCTTGAGCGGCTCGGAGATGATCGGCTTACAATTGAGGAGCAGAAAGAAGTGTGGCGGGCGACCCGCATGCCAGATACGGTCAAGTGGCCTGATTGGTGGGAAGTAGGTGGCGAATGACTGCTTTGCGCCTTAAATGAGGCCAATCCAAGGTGCGCACACCTTTGGCAACACTGTTGGAGCACGATGCGAGTTTGACCTCATCATTGGTAATGACGAGGCCGGGAGTTCAATTCTCCCTAGCAGCACCAGTCCTTCCGCTTAGTGGGAAACAGTTCCCTTGTGGGGGTGCTCAAAGCTTGATGCCTGTGTGGGTATCGGGTGGGTTATGCTTTGGACAGGGATGTCATCATTCGCAATGCGGGGGTCACAGGTTCGCATTTCCAGCCTCTACAATGCTGAAGCGCCGTCAATGCGAAGTGACTGCCACTTCCTGCCAAAGTGTCTCTCGTCCACAAATGGGTCGAACGCGGAATGGCGGGTTTCGGCACGCAAAGGAGCGACGCGGGCATTCGTTCAAGAGAGGTCACGGCGGCAGGGCGGATCTTGCATCAGCAATTCCTATCAGCCTTTGTCATTGGACTAAGTTTCTGGCGTGAATTAAAAAGCGACATTAATCAGTGAAGTTTTTTTTAATAAAAAGCTCGCCCTGCTTACCTGTAAGGTCTTGATCGCAGCCTTTGCCTAAAGCGTTGGACTGACCAAGTCATTGATCGGCCAGCCTTGTGTTTTTGCGAAGCTTGCCAAGGAAGGGTGCGGCTTGGTGATGATAATTTGTAAAGCCTCCAGAGTGGATAATATGCCGGGAAAGGGCGCATCCAATGAAAATCTCTTTATTGACCGTGCTTGTTTGCATTTTAGCCTTGGCTGGGATCGTTCCAAAAACCGAAATTCACGCCGAAGATGAGGTTCAGGAAATCTCCGCTTGCCCGGACGGAGGTTATGAAAGTGGCTGCCTGCAAAAGGATGTCGATGCAGCGATCACGCTTGCGGATGATTACGTGGTCACCCTCTCCCGCCGCTGTCTTTATTTGACAGAGGCGAGGTGCTGGGTGGTCGCGAGCGGCACTTTTGCCAGCATGGAACGCGGTGGCCCGGTAATCTGGCAACATATGGAACTTGCGCCAAAGGACGGCCCCGCTGTCGAAATGATCGTTATGGCCGAAAACGCAACCGGCAATGGATATCGATTGGTGCTGGCGGAGCAAACCGAGGGATACTTCACTCCGCCCGATCTGGTTGAAAACTCCGATCAGGGCGTGGTGTTCCACATTCCTGGCCGGATGGGCGGCACCGGATTTGGCAACGCTGATGTCCTGCTGGTGCGGACCAAGCAGCAATGGCACCGGGTTAACCTCGATGAATGGTTCGATCAGGTCAACGCTCTGCTGCCTGACGGTTTCGAAATCCGTCAGGGTGTTCGTTTCGACTTTCGAGAGATGTTTGCCTACTCACCCGTCTGGCGCCCTGAAGATGGCCAATGCTGTGGCTCCGGCGGGACCGTTTTTATCGATTTTAGGGTGAAAGAGTGGAAGCTCGCTGTCGACCGGTTGGCGTTCAATCCATCCACTCCAACTGGGAAGACCGTTTATATTGATGGCCCGGGAAGCGAAAAGGTGTCGGAATGAAGCTTCCTGGTCGGCGTGCAGAACGGAATCGGCAGTGGCTGGTCGTGGCAGCCAGCGCGGCGGTCGCTCTTGGTCCTATGCCCGCCACTGCTGCGGACGAGCAGCAGTTACAGCAATTCTTAAAAATATATCGCGAGGCACAATATGTGCTGGCGGCGGATCAGGTGTGTGGTGTTTTGACCGAGGAGCAAAGGGTCGCGGTCGATTTTGTCCGAGAACATAATTGGCAAGTCCTGCTGCAAGATGTCAGCGCCAGCACACTGGTGCAATATAGCGCAACGGAGTTGGGAAAGACGGACTGGGCGCAATGTCCCAAGCGCGGCGAAAAGCCGGAACAATGGCGGGTTGTCGACCACTATCGTGTAATGGGTGACGCGATGGCTGCTGCCGCCTCCGTGGCTGAAATTAACCCTGCCCAATGTAAAATCGGCGCTTCCAAGCCGGACCTGTCCAGCGAGGCCATCACAAGAGTCGCGCGTGCGATGGAGGCAAAATATCAAGGCACCACCAAGGGCCAGAGTTTTGTCCAGCAACGCGAGATATTCGCCGCCAACATCGCCAACAATTGCAACCTCGGCGGCGAAACTGGTATGCTCGAACCCGCTTTCGAAGCGGACAGACGCCTATCGCTGCCGATTGACCAGCAGAACCGCAAAATGTTTGTGGGCCTGTCAGGCAATGTCCCGGTCTATGGTCACCGTTTCGCAGTCGGGTCGAGCGCGCCGCTGGCCAAAGCCGCGCTCAATCTTGGTTCGCCCAGCCAGGGCATGGTCTATGTCACGATTTCCGAAGACGGGACGTGGAGAATCGATGTGCCGGAATCGGTCACGGCCATCGATCTGCGAGACAATTTTGGCAATACCGGCACCTTCAGGAAGGTGCCGGATCAAACAGCATCAGAGGCACGGTCGATATTCGAACCTGATGCGCCGGGAGCCAAGGTTCTGGCTGGCACGATCAACGCAGCGCGCGTGTCGCTGCGGTTTCAAACCGCGCAGTCGGCTGACGATTGGCAGTTCCTGACCAATAGCAGCGGAACCCTAGCTGAGGTCCACCTTGAGGCTGTCAGAAACGCGTTGAAATGGGCCAAGTTCTATACGCTTGAGGAATTGCAATGACCGGACGCGGAAATTTAGCATGAATGGCTTTTTGAGAATAGCGCTTGCATCAATTGGAGCCGTGGCAGTTCTCACAACCGCGAGCGCGCAGGAAACGGACTACGCTGCTGAAGCCAACGCAGCCTTTCTGAAACACGAAGGTTCCGCGCGCAGCTCGCAAACTGCCAGCGAGATGGCGCTGTGCCGGACCTTATGGGAACGCTGGCAATTTGTCGTCGACAGCAGCAATGTGCCTTCTTTCAACGCGGGGTTACACCGGGAATTGTTGTCGAAAAACGCGAAGCGCAAAGAGGAGTTCTGGTTAAGGAAAAGCCAGGAGCAATTCCGCAGATATGAAGAGGACGAGAGTAAGTTTGGCCCGATGATGGCTGAGGCGCAGGAAAGGGCTGATGACTATTATGCGGCCTGGGTGAATGTCGAGCCGGGGCATGCCAATGACTTGCCAGAGGCGCTCGGCACCTGCCGGTAAATAGTCAGGCCTTCGCGCTGTTTTACCCAACAGACTATCACAATCTAAGATGAGCGATTATTAAGACCGTGTCCCTTGTGTGTGCAGTTGAGTCTGGAGAGGCTGCTGTCTCCAACGCAAGCCTAGAATGTAATTCCAAACCCTCTGCAAGCGCAGCCTAACGGGCATTGTCATGCCTCTGACAAGATTGGTGTGTGGGCCGCTGCAGCCGTTCGAGGCATGGTTGCGGCGGTTCAATGATCTGCATCAATCACCGGGAGGAATGAAATGAGGAAATTAGTTACTGTCATTAGCATGGCTGCCTTGGCGGTCACCGCCTCTACGTCGGCCCAGGCGGCCAAGAAAGAGCCAGTCGAGCTGCAAAAATGTGAAGCCAGCTTAGGGACTATCGCGGTGGTTGAAGGATCAACCAAAGGCTGGTCTGATTATGGACTGGGGTCCCCCCGCGAATTGATCAACGCATTGGCGATAGAGTCTGGCTGTTTCACGCCGCACAATGCCGCGAGCACCGGTTCTGCTGATTTTCTTATGAACGTCATTGCTGGCGACAGCGAAGAAGTGGACAAGAGCATTTCCACCGCGACCTCGCTCGCGACCAGTGGTCTGGTGCAATCGGGTGCAGCGGGCGCAGTTCTTAGCAAGGTTCCTATGGCGGGCGCCTTGTTCGGGGCCTTTGGCGGCCTTGGCGGTAAAAAGAAACGCGTTGCGGCTGGCATCACCTTGCTCAGCCCGACCAACGGAATGAGCATTGCGAGTGCCTCTGGCGAGGTGAAGAAAAGTTCGCTGACCTTTGGCGGGGCTACACCGTGGACCGCCGGAGCGAATGCCGCTGGCTATGCCTCGTCAAAGGATGGCAAGCTGCTGGTCGAAGCATTTGTGATCGCCTTCAACAGTCTTTCTGCGCAGAGTGCTGCGATTGCCGCCACGCCCAAATCAATGGCTTCCCCTGCGGCTGCGGGCTCCACAGCTGCGGTGGACACAATTATGCGCGCCGCGCCGTCTGCAACGGGCGTAGAAGTGCGTAGCCTGCGTGCCGGGACTGAGCTTAAGCCCACAGGTGAGCGCAGCGGATTGTTTATCGAGGTCGAAGACAATTACGGCACCAAGGGCTGGGTCTCGGTCGAAGATCTTGGATAAACACTTTCTTGCCCGATCCCTGCAGCGGTGGCAGATATGCCGCTGCTGCAGTCGGGACATTGGGGCAAGTTAACAATAAGGCAGGTTAAGCGTGACTAAATCGCTCAAGATTCTCTATGTTGAGGACGACCAACGCGCTGCCGCAGAGGTTCAGGCGCTTGCGGCTGAAAATGGCGATATTGTTACTTGGGAAAGCACCGGGAGCGGGGGATTGCTCCGCGCAGGTATGCAACGTTTCGATGTCATCATTCTGGACCGGATGCTGGGCGATCTGGACGGGATCACCATTATCAAGCGCCTGCGCGAAAGCGGCGTTGGCACTCCGGTGCTGATGCTATCCGCGCTCGGGCGCACAAGTGACCGTTCCGAGGGACTGGAAGCGGGCGCCGATGATTATCTCGCCAAACCATTTGATGCGCCGGAGCTGATGGCGCGTATCCGGGCGTTGCACCGCCGTTCTTCAGGACAAGAACACAGCGCGGTAATCCTCTATGGCGCGTTTGAATGTCACGTAAAGGCACGCACTGCCTTCCGTCAAAATACTCATCTGGCGCTGAGCCCGCGCGAGTTTGAACTGTTTCGCTATTTCATGGAGAATGCGGGAGAAACGGTGACGCGGGAAATGCTGCTTCGTGATGTGTGGAATATGTCTTTCGATCCTCAAACCAATGTGGTGGATGTGAATATCGGGCGGATGCGGCGCAAGCTTGAAGAGGGCTTTTCTACTCCCGCGCTCGAGACGATCTGGGGCTCGGGCTATCGCCTGCTCGACGGGAGGTAGAAATCCGCCCCCGCCATTCCATATTCACCCGCCTTATGCTTGTCGCCATCGGTCTGTCGGTGGTGCTTGTCGCGGGCCTGTGGTTTTTGACCGATAGGACCATTCGCAGCACGCTGGACGATGCAGCGCGCGATGCGGTGGATGTCGATCTGGCGGGACTGGTCGATATCTATGCCAGCGGCGGCCAGCGGGAACTGGAACAAAGGTTGGCAGACCGGCTGGCGATTACGCCGTCGGATGGCAGCATCCCGCATTATCTGCTGGCCGACGGTGCAGGAAAACGATTTGCAGGCGACATCGCTGCCTGGCCGCAGCTTGATGCGAGTGTGTCGGAAAGCGGGACAATCCGCATTGGAGAAGCAACCCATGCATTTGCCCGGGCAACGCAGCTTGGCCCCGATCTCAAGCTGGTGGTTTCGCATGAGGCGAGTGACGGGCGGCCGCTGCTGACCCGCGTCGCTCTGGTATTCTTGCTCGGCGGTGGTTTGCTGATTGTATGCGTCGGTTTGTTTGGAAAGATGGCGGGCGGCAATCTCCAACGCCGGATCGAGCACATCAACCAGGCATTTCGTGATCCCGAGCCTGGCGATCTTCGCATTCTCGCAGAGAGCGAACGGAAGGACGAGATCGATGAGCTGGCCGGGCATAGCGCGGCGGCACTGCAACGCGTGCGCGATTTGATGCAGGCCTATCGCGACACTTCGGATCAAGTTGCGCATGAGATACGCACCCCCTTGATGCATCTCGACCGCAAGCTGGTAAAGGCGCTCGAAACAAAACCGGAAGTGACCGTTGCCGAGGGTTTGGTGGCGGCGCGGAGTGACATACGACGTTTGGTCAGCACGCTTGAATCTCTGCTGGACATTACCGCCAGCAATGCGCGGCGCGGAGACCGGAGCGGACTCAAACCGGTCAATTTGTCTGAGCTGGCGACACGTATTTGCGAGCTTTACGCTTCAAGCACAGAGGAATCGGGCCATAATTTCGCCTGGTCGATCGAACCCGATGTGGGCCTTGACGGAGAAGAAGCACAACTCAGCCGTTTGGTAACAAATCTGCTCGACAATGCGCTCAAATATGTACCGTCAGGTGGCAGCGTGTCGCTTGGCTTGGCCGCAGGGCCTGTGCTGATCATTGCAGACGACGGGCCGGGTATTCCCAAATCCGATCGCGAACTTGTGTTTGACCGGTTCTACCGCAGCGACAACGTCACACAGCATCAACCGGGCAGCGGATTGGGACTTGCGCTTGCGCGTGCGATTGCGGAGCGGCACGGTCTTGTACTTGATCTGCTGGACAGCGAAAAAGGCGCGAGTTTCCGGATATGGAAAGGCGCATGAAGATAAGAACTTTGATATTCTTTTTGGCAGCAGTGTCCATCCTCCCATCTTGCGCGCAGCATTTGGACCAAATTGCCGATGCAAGCTTCGCCACCAACGAGGCTGGGTCGGAAGCAGAGCAGATTGCTTCCGCGTTGGCCGAAGCGGACAATGCCGATAGACGCGGTGATATTGGGGCGCTGGCAAGAAGTGTCGGCAAACTCCAAAGTCTGGATGCGCAGCCTCTCGATGCAGACGGAAACAGGCAATTGGCCTCATGGGGCGAAAAGTTGCCGCACGGCTTGCCGCCGCTGCGCGGACGCACCTTGGGTGCTGGTTACCGTTCGGGCGTTTTGGCAGCCGGCGTTGATACGAAGATCGAGCAGACCTTTCTGTCGGGACAAAAGGCCACCATTGCAGTGTCGGCTGTCGATGGCTCCAAATTAGGGCTGCGCATCACCAACGGCGAAGCTCACCTCGTATGCAATCAACTGGCGGCGCGTCCCAGTTGCAAATGGATTCCTATATTTACCCAGCGTCATGTGATTGTATTGTCCAATCCGGGCCGCAAAAAAGTCAAATTCTACCTTGTGATTGAATGAAAAGTGATGCGATCATGAAGGAAAACGATCGAAGGAAATAATATGCGTTTTGGATCGGGTTTGATTGCTGCCTTGTGGCTAACGACACCAATTTTAGCGGCACAGGCCCGAGACGGCGCGGCAACCACTGCGGCGGAGCCGCAGAGCGCATCTGATGCATTGCGCGCGGCGGCAGAGGCAATCGATCCACTAGGGCAAGCTGCCGAAGCCGAGGCCGCATGGAAAACCTATCTGGAAGCGTTGGAAACATCAGGCGGATCCGCAGAGGATCAGGCATTTGCTCTCAACCGGATGGGCGATTCCCGATATTACCAGCAAGACGGTCAAACCGCATTGGAAGCGTCACTGGAGGCCCGGCGAAGACTGGAAGAAGCTGGCGCAACCGCTGGTGAAGCAATGGCCGATACTCTGGCCAATCTTGCCACTTTTTACGGGGTCGTCGGCGAAAGCGATCAGGAACTTCCGTTGCAGGAACAATCGCTTGCGATCCGCAAACGGCTCTATGGTGATAATCCCATCGGCTTGCCTGCCAGTGAAGCCAAGTCGCTTGGCCTGGGGTATCTCAATTATGCCAACGCTCTTTATGTAAATGGCCGGTTTGCCGAGGCCGCCGATCTGATCAAGCCGTCAGTTGACGGTTTGATCGAAGGCCAATTGCAAGATGCGACCTTGTTTGTGGCCATGTCCAGCGGGGCCAACATGCTGTCCGATGCGGGTCGGCAGGTGGAGGCTTTGGACATGGCCCAGCGCGGCGTAGCCATTGCCACCGAATTGCTG
>JBATLU010000065.1:0-15096 GCA_049289475.1 Pontixanthobacter sp.
AGGAACAGCAGTTCCTTCTCGGGTGTGAAGTCTTTTTTCAAATGCTTGCCCTTTCGGCGAGTATTGCGAGGCCCTGAATTGTTAAATCGGCATCGACAATGTCAAAAATATCAGTGTGTTCATCGAATAATATCGCAAGCCCGCCAGTCGCCACAATCTTTACTGGGCGGCCGATTTCTTCGCGCATTTTGAGGATCAACCCCTCCATCATCGCGACATAGCCCCAGAACACCCCGATCAACATCTGGTCTTCTGTGTTACGCCCGATGACACTTTTGCTGGCGGGCGCACGGATTGCAATTCGCGGTAATTTTGCAGTCTTTCCCACCAACGCATCGAGCGACAGATTGATCCCCGGAGCAATGATCCCGCCCTTATAGGTGCCGTTGAAATCGACCGCTTCGAACTTGGTCGCGGTACCGAAATCGACCACGATCAGATCGCCGCCGTATTTGTGATGCGCCGCCACACAGTTTAGCGCGCGGTCCGCACCGAGCGAAGAGGGTTGATCTACATCAATCTCGAAGCCCCATTCAGCTGCGCCGCGACCCGCCACGAGCGGGGTAATCTTGAAGTATTTTTCTGACAGAACAGTCAGATTGTGGTCTGCACGCGGCACCACAGAGGCAAAAATAATCTGAGTAATGTCTTCGCGCGAATAACCCTCTATCTCCATAAGTTGGATAAGCCACACCGCATATTCATCACCCGTCCGGCGCGGGTCGGTCGCGATCCGCCAACGCGTCTTGATCTCCCCCCCTTCAATCAGGGCGAAGACAACATTGGTGTTTCCGACGTCGGCAGCGAGCAGCATAGTTATTCCCTTAGGCGAGCAAAATATCACCGGCGTAGATGGCACGGGTTGTGCCATCGGCCAAGCGTAGCAAAAGCGACCCGTCATGTGCGAGACCGGCAAAGGTGCCAGTTAACTTGATCATATTTGCATCATGGACACTTAGCGCAGTTCCAACCGGATGGGCAGCCCCTGTCCACCGCCTAAGCACAGTATCGAGCCCATAGCTGCGCCAACGGTCGAGCTCGATGGCGAACTGCGCAGCGAGCCTAATGGCAAAATCATTTCGCTTGGTTGCTGGTCCTAACTGCGCCAACGCAATAGCTTCGCGGTCTTTCAGTTCTGGTGCGGCAACCAGATTGACCCCGATCCCGACAACAACCGAAGTGCCTTGCGCCTCAAGCAGAATGCCAGCAAGCTTTGCACGGCCAAACAGCAGATCATTAGGCCACTTCAAACTAAGCGAAGCCGGGTTGGGTAATATCAACAGGCACGTCTCATAAAGCGCAAGGCCCGTTAGCAGCGCAAGCGTGGGCGTTGGCGGATCGGAAGCTGCGCGGTGAACCACCGTCGACCCCATGAAATTGCCCGTTCCGTCAAACCAGTCGCGCCCTTGACGCCCTCTGCCTGATTTCTGCCGGTCAGTAACCAGCCATTGCCCTTCGGGAATGTACTGCCCCTCGCCCAACCTTGCGAGAAGATCGGAGTTGGTCGAACCGGTTTCTTGAATGAATTCGATCAAACGACGAAGAACAGAGCAGCTGCAGCCCGCTCGGTAATACCCCCAAGCGCGACAGTCAGCAAATAGCCGAGCGGCGATACGGCAATCACCGCGAGCGTCAGCACAGCCCAGCGTGCCTTGCTTGGTTCGGCAATCACGACATCGGCGGGCGCATCGAAGAACATCACCTTGATAAATTTGATGTAATAAAATGCGCCAATCACACTCGCGGCAATACCAATCGCAGCAAGCAGGATCATATCGGCTTGCACAGCAGCCTGAAATACCACAAATTTACCCCAGAAGCCGAGCAATGGCGGAATACCGGCAAGACTGAACATCAACACCAGCAGGCTCCACGCGAGCGCAGGTCGGGTAACCGATAGTCCTGAAATATCGGCGAAGCTTTCCAACGGACGACCCTCGGCATCGCGCAGCATCAGCAAGGCAACAAAGCTGCCGAGCGACATCACCACGTAGATTGCCAGATACACCAGCATTGCCGCCGCGCCCTGCTGCGTCGCGGTGGCCAAGCCGACCAGAATAAACCCTACATTGTTGATCGAGCTATAGGCCAGCAGACGCTTGAGGTTATCCTGACCGATCGCACCCAGCGCACCGACAATTATCGAGGCGAGAGCGGCAAAGATTACGATCTGCTGCCACACAGCTGCATGACCACCGAATGGGTCGAGCGCCATCCGCATGGTAATCGCAATCGCGGCGACTTTTGGCGCAGTCGCGAAAAATGCCGTTACGGGTGTCGGCGCGCCCTCATAGACGTCCGGCGTCCACATATGGAACGGCACAGCCGAAATCTTGAACGCCAAACCGGCCAGAACAAACACGATGCCGAACAGGGCACCGTGGTTGATCCCGCCTTCCAAGGCGGCGCGAATGCCGAGATAGTTGGTCGAACCGGTAAAGCCGTAAACGAGGCTCATACCGTAAAGCAAAATGCCGCTCGCCAAGGCGCCGAGTACAAAATACTTCAGACCCGCCTCGGCCGACCTTTCCTCGCTACGGGAGAAACTCGCGAGGACATAGGCCGACAGGCTGCTGAGTTCGAGGCCAACATAAAGTGTCATCAGGTCAATGGCAGAAACCATCATGCCCATACCAACAGCTGCGAACAGCATCAGGATTGGATATTCAGGCCGGTATTCACCCTTCACTTCAAAGAATTTCGGTGTGACAATCAAGCACGCTGCGGTGGCGATATAAATCAGCAACTTGGCGAAGCTACCGAATGCATCCATCCGGTAAAGCCCGCTCCAGATATCGGCGCCCGCTTCGAAAGAGGGTGAGGTCAACAAATGGATGTCGAAAATTGCGGCACCGACCAGCGCAGAGACCGCGCCAATAGTAACGAAACGCGCAGATTTGGCCCCGGCAAACGCAGCCACCATCAACAATGCAAGCCCGCTGAGCGACAGCCCAAGCTCGGTTCCCGAGAGATAAAGGGAGTTCAGATAATCCATTTAGTGCGCTCCCTCTGCGCTGTCTTTTCCGGCTTCATGTCCTTTGCCATGTTCTGCCTTCGGCATCGCATTGGCTGCCTCTTCACGCGGCTTGCCGACCTTCAATTTCGCGTCGCCCTGCGGCGCAGCGCGGGCAAGCCGTGCATCGAGCGCGGCAATATCGGCGCGCATCGGGGCAAGGAAGCTTTCAGGATAGACACCCATCCACAACACTGCGGCCGCAATTGGGCCAAGCATCAACCATTCGCGCAGCGACATATCTTTCATCGCAGCGGCATCGGCGTTTTTCTGCACGCCAAAGGCAACCCGGCGATAGAGGTAGAGCATATACGCAGCACCCAGAATGATGCCAGTAGTCAGCACAAGGGTCGCCGTGCTCGAAACCTCATACACACCCGCAAGCGTGAGGAATTCAGCCACGAAACCGCTGGTACCTGGCAAGCCAATACTCGCCATTGTGAACAACAGAAAAAACAGCGCATATTTGGGCATATTGATCGCAAGACCGCCGTAACGGTCAATCTCACGCGTATGGAGCCGGTCGTAGATAATGCCTACACACAGGAACAATGCGCCTGATACCAGACCATGGCTCAGCATCATCACCATCGCGCCTTCGAGACCCTGCACATTGAAGGCAAACAGACCCGCAGTCACAATCGCCATATGCGCGACCGAGCTATAGGCGATCAGCTTCTTCATATCATGCTGGACCAGGGCAATCAGGCTGGTCACCACCACCGCGACCATCGACAAGCCAAGGATGAGCCACACGAATTGCGCACTCGCCTCCGGGAACATCGGAAGGCTGAAACGGATGAATCCGTAACCACCCATCTTGAGCAGCACGCCTGCCAGAATGACCGAGCCCGCAGTCGGCGCCTGAACGTGTGCGTCGGGCAACCACGTATGCACCGGCCACATTGGCATCTTGACCGCGAAGCTGGCAAAGAATGCTAGCCACAGCCATGTTTGCGCGCCTGCCGGGAAGTCATAATTCATCAGCGTCGGAATGTCGGTTGTTCCCGCGACATTGACCATCCACAGCATCGCAATCAGCATCAGCACCGAACCGAGCAGCGTGTAGAGGAAGAATTTATAGCTCGCGTAAATGCGGTTATCGCCGCCCCAGATGCCGATGATCAGATACATCGGGATCAGGCCCGCTTCGAAGAAGATGTAGAACAGGAACAAATCCTGCGCTGCAAACACGCCGATCATCAACATTTCCATCAGCAGGAATGCGGCCATATATTCGCCGACACGCTTCTTGATTGCTTCCCAGCTCGCGAGAATACAGATTGGCATCAGGAATACGCTGAGCACGATCAGCATCAAGGCGATGCCATCAATCCCGAGCGCATACTTGAAGCCTGCAAAAATGTTGGCCTGTTCGGTAAATTGCCACTGCGCGCCGCCCACATCGTAGGCGAGCCACAGCGCAATACCCAGTGCGAGATTGAGCAACGTTGCCCCCAGCGCCGTCCAGCGCGCGTTTTCCGCGCTCAGGAACAGACAGGCGATTGCAGCGGCCAGCGGAACGGCCAGCATGGCGGAAAGGATCGGAAAGCCGTCCATTACATCAGCACCCAAGTGATTGCGGCAACCAGCCCGAGGAGCATGACCAACGCGTAGCTATAAAGATATCCCGACTGCACTTTTTTGGCAGCGGCGGTACCCTGCATCACCGCCCAAGCGGCGCCATTCGGGCCGAAACGGTCGATGATACCCTGATCGCCGATGATCCAGAATTTACGGCCAAGCCAGAAAGCCGGACGGACAAAAATGCGGTCATAGAGCTCGTCGAAATACCATTTGTTATACACAAACCGGTGGACGAGCGAGAATTGCTCGACGAATTTACCGGGGATCGACGGATTGCGGATATAGGCATACCAAGCACCGATAAACCCTAAGACCATCACTATGGTCGCGGCATATTTCGCGCCCCACGGCGCATTGTGCATCGCGTGGATCAGATTCTCGTTGTAGAAAATCGACCCGTCCCAGAAGCTCGCGCTGTCGAGGAAATAGGGGCTGAACACAAAGCCTGCCGCAATCGCACCAAGGCTGAGAACACCTAGCGGCACCAGCATTGAAACAGGGCTCTCATGCGGGTGATAGCCACCGGTGGTGTCCTCGCCCGCCTGTTCGGGGGTCTTGTGGACGCTATGCTGAATATGCTCGCTCTCGATCCAGCGCGGCTTGCCCCAGAATGTGAGGAACATCAGCCGCCAGCTATAGAAGCTGGTCAATAGCGCTGCGAGGGTGCCCATCCAGAAGGCAAAGGTGCCCGTTTCGGTGCCGCGCACAAATGCCACTTCGATAATTGCATCTTTGGAATGGAAGCCCGCAAAACCGGCGTGAAGCTCCACAATTCCGACACCAGTAATCGCCAGCGTTCCCGCCATCATCGCCCAGAATGTTAGTGGGATTTTCTTCCGCAAACCGCCGTAATACCGCATGTCCTGTTCGTGATGCATCGCATGGATCACCGAACCGGCGCCAAGGAACAGCAATGCTTTGAAGAACGCATGTGTAAACAGATGGAACATCGCCGCGCCATAGGCACCGACACCCGCTGCAAAGAACATATAGCCAAGCTGCGAACAGGTCGAATAGGCGATGACTCGCTTGATGTCCCACTGCGTCGTGCCGACCGTCGCGGCAAAGATACAGGTCGCCGCGCCGATAAAGGTCACCACACCCAAGGCAATCGGGGCGGTCTCAAACATCGGTGACAGGCGGCAGACCATGAATACGCCTGCGGTCACCATGGTCGCCGCGTGGATCAGCGCCGACACCGGCGTTGGGCCTTCCATCGCATCGGGCAACCAAGTGTGAAGGCCAAGCTGCGCCGACTTACCCATCGCGCCGATGAACAGTAGGACGCACAAAATATCCATCGTATGCATGCGGTAGCCGAGGAAGCCGATGGTCGCACCGCTCATCGAAGGTGCTGCTTCGAGGATCGCCGGGATTGATACAGTGCCGAACACCATAAACGTTCCGAAAATCCCGAGCATAAAACCGAGGTCGCCCACGCGGTTGACCACAAAGGCTTTGATCGCGGCGGCATTGGCGCTGGGCTTCTTGAACCAGAATCCGATCAGCAAATAGGATGCGAGGCCCACCCCTTCCCAACCGAAAAACATCTGCACCAGATTGTCGGCAGTCACCAGCATTAGCATGGCGAAAGTGAACAGGCTGAGATAAGCAAAGAAGCGTGGCTGATCCGGATCTTCGTCCATATAGCCCCAGCTATACAGATGGACGAGCGCGGATACGGTGGTGATTACCACCAGCATCACTGCGGTCAGCGTATCGACACGCAACGCCCAATCGAACGTCAGCGCACCCGATTTGACCCATTGCAGCACCGGTACAACGGTTGCCTGCGCATCACCGGCCACGAAGCTAAGGAAGATCGGCCAGCTTAGCAGGCATGAGGCAAACAGCGCGCCGGTTGTCATCAATTTGACCGGTGTATTGCCGAATGCGCGGTTCCCCAGTCCGCCCACAATCGCAGCGAGCAAAGGCAGGAAAACAATCAGCAGGATGATAGTGTGAGACACCGGGTCTATCCCTTCATCCGGTTGACGTCGTCGACGGCGATAGTGCCGCGTCCACGGAAATAAATAACCAGGATGGCCAGACCGATTGCTGCTTCACCCGCCGCCACGGTCAGCACGAACATGGCAAACACTTGCCCCACCAGATCACCCATAAAGGCGCTGAAGGCGACCAGATTGATATTGACCGACAGCAGGATCAACTCGATCGCCATCAGGATCACGATCACATTTTTGCGGTTGAGGAAAATCCCGAGCACGCCGAGCACGAACAAGATCGCGCTGACTACCAGATAATGTTCGATGCCAATCATAGCTCGACCCCCTTGCCCACTTCGGGACTTTTCATTTCGGTCGCATCTTGCGGGCGGCGGCGGTTCTGTTTGCCGATATCCTGATGGCCACGCTGACCATCGGCGCGTTGGCGGTGGGTCAGGACAATTGCCCCGATCATCGCCACCAGCAGCACCAGACCGGCTGCCTCGAACAGGAACAGATATTTGCTGTATAACAGAGCGCCAATACTGGTGGTGTTGCTTTCCCCAACCAGTGGCGCTGTGGCGATATTGGCCGTGCCCAGTTCCAACCCGCCCGCGCGATAGGCCCCAAGACCGAGCACCAGTTCCGCGAGCAGAACCAGCGCAATCGCAATTCCGATTGGGAAATTTTTCATGAAACCGGCGCGCAGTTCGGCAAAGTCGATGTTGAGCATCATCACCACAAACAGGAACAGAACCGCGACTGCGCCAACATAGACAATCACCAACAGCATCGCGACAAATTCAGCACCGAGCAACACCATCAGCCCTGCCGCGTTGAAGAACGACAGGATCAGCCACAACACCGAATGCACGGGATTGCGCGCAAGGATCGTCAGCGCGCCGCTAGCAACGACTAACGAGGCGAAAAGGTAAAAGGCGAAGGTCTGGATCATCAGCTTGCGCGGCCCCTAACGATACGGCGCATCGGCTTCAAGGTTTGCGGCAATCGCCCGCTCCCACTTGTCCCCGTTCGCCAGCAATTTCGCTTTGTCGTAAAGCAATTCTTCGCGAGTTTCGGTTGCATATTCGAAATTCGGCCCCTCAACCACCGCATCGACCGGACAGGCTTCCTGACAGAAACCGCAGTAAATGCATTTCGTCATGTCGATATCATACCGTGTGGTCCGGCGGCTGCCGTCCTCGCGCGGCTCGCTCTCGATAGTAATCGCCTGCGCCGGACACACCGCCTCACACAACTTACACGCAATGCAGCGTTCCTCGCCATTGGGATAACGGCGCAGCGCATGCTCGCCGCGAAAGCGCGGGCTCAGCGGGTTCTTCTCGAACGGATAGTTGATCGTCGCCTTTGGCTTGAAGAAATACTTCAAGGTCAGCGTGTGGGCTTTGAGGAATTCCCACAGGGTGAAGCTCTTGATGAGGTGTGTGAGAGTGCTCATTACGAGGATGCTCCGGCGCTTTTTGGCCTAAATTCTGATGTGCAATGGCCGGTCGCAAATGTTGTCAACAGCCCCTGCCCGTCGAGCGCAGCTGGATCATACCGTGTCACATTCACCATCCCGTTCTGATCTCTCAGGAAAGAAAATGTGAAATTATATCGGTCACCCTTGTCACCAGCTAACGATAGGAAATAGTTCCGATATTCAGTGTTCGAGCGGAAAGCCTTAACCATTTTTTCCCCTAAAAAGGGCTTGGGTGCCTCACCTTCAAGAACAGTGGACATTCCCTCATTGGGGTTCCAGCCGACGGGAGCTTCAGGGAACAAGCCTTTGAGCCAAAAACTATCCCCAGTAGAATCCGTAAAGCTACAGTGCCAACCTGTCGCCGGACGCGGTTCGGTGATCGGTGGCGCAAGCGTTTGAACGGTTTGCGCCGCAAGCAAGATTGAAGCGACAATCATACCCCATACCTCGTCAGCATGAGATAGCCCGAAATCACCACGACAAAACCCAAGCTAAGCGGCAGGAACACTTTCCAGCCCAGACGCATCAATTGGTCATAGCGGTAACGCGGCACGGTCGCCTTCACCCAGCTGAAGATGAAGAAGAAGAACAATATCTTGATCAGCAGCCAGATAAAGCCGTTCACCTCATACAGGATCGGAATGTCGAGCGGCGGCAGATATCCGCCGAAGAACAGCACCGCGTTGAGCGTGCACATCAGCAGGACGTTGGCATATTCGCCAAGCCAGTATAGCGCGAAGCTCATGCTGGAATATTCGGTCTGGTATCCGGCAACCAGCTCGCTTTCCGCCTCGGTCAGATCGAACGGCGCGCGCGCGGTTTCGGCAAGGCTTGAGATGAGGAACATCACCCACAGCGGGAACAGCAGCGGATTGGCGACGAAGCCGTTGATCAGCCACACGTGGCTTTGCTGCGCCTCGACAATCTCCTTGAGGTTGAAGCTGTTGGCCCACAGCACCACGCAAATCAGGATGAACCCGATCGAGACTTCGTAAGAAATCATTTGAGCGGCAGCGCGCATGGCGGAGAAGAACGGATATTTGGAGTTCGACGCCCAGCCCGCAATCACCACGCCGTAAACCCCAAGCGAGCTGATCGCGAGGATATACAGCAGTCCGACATTAATATCGGCCAGAATAGCGCCCGAATTGAACGGGATCACCGCCCACGCCATCAGCGCCACGGTGAAGGTGATAATCGGTGCAATCAGGAACAGCGCCTTGTTCGCCGCGCTGGGGATGATGGTTTCCTGCAGAAACACTTTCAGCCCGTCGGCAAAGCTTTGCAGCAGACCGAACGGCCCGACCACATTGGGGCCCTTACGCAGCGCCATCGCCGCCCATATCTTGCGGTCGGCATAGATAATCATCGCCACGCCCAACATCAGCGGCAGTGCGATCAGCAGAATGCCCAGGAAGGTCGCGCTGAACCACGCCCAATCGTAGGCCATTCCAAGGGTTTGGAAGAATTCGGTCATTCCGCCGCCTCCTTCAGCTCATCGCCGTGGAGCAATTCTGCCGAACATTGCTGCATTACGGCGCTCGCTCGGGCGATGGGGTTGGTGAGGTAGAAATCCTTGATCGGATAGGCTGCAATCGCGCCTTCCGCCTTGGCCTTCGCGTCGGCCTTGGGCAGCGCGCCATAATCCGCAAGGCCTTCTTCGCCCAAAGCAGGCACCGCCTTGATCATCGCACTTTGCAATTGGGCAAAGCTGTCAAACCCGACATTCACGCCCAGCGCGTCGGCTAGCGCGCGCAGGATCGTCCAGTCTTCGCGCGCGTCACCTGGAGCGAACACGGCTTTTTCCGCATATTGCACGCGGCCTTCGGTGTTGACGTAGGTTCCGTCCTTCTCGGCAAAGGAAGCAGCAGGAAGGATAATATCCGCCGCATGCGCGCCCTTGTCACCGTGATGGCCGATATAGACCTTCAGGCTATCGGCGAAAGGTTCGAAATCCATTTCGTCCGCACCGAGCGACAGCACCACTTTGGGCTTTGCTTTCGCAATGTCCGCCATGCCGCCCTTTTGCGCGAAGCCGAGCATCAGCCCGCCCATTCGTGCGGCGGAGAAGTGCAGGACATTGAAGCCGTTCCAGTCACCCTTCACCAGCTTGTATTTCTCGGCAAAGGCCAGACCCGCACCAAGCGCACCCTTGGCCAGCGCCGCACCGCCCATGATAATCGCGGGACGCTCTGCACCCTTGAACGCGTCGGCTGCCGCCTTGGGCAGTTTGGAGAGAACCGAAAGATCTTCGCCCAGGAAGGTCGCCGGGAAAGTGGTTTCCCATTCGGGCCCGACCACGAACATTTTCGCGCCCGCCTTGGCCGCTTTGCGCAGGCGGACATTGACCAGCGGCGCTTCCCAGCGGACATGGCTGCCCACAATCAAAATAGCGTCGGCGGTTTCGATACCCGCCAGCGTCGAATTGAAATTGACCGCCGCGAGATTGGACACGTCATAATCCATGCCGGTCTGGCGGCCTTCGAGCAGAGTGCTTCCCATCGCGCCGAGCAAAGCCTTGGCCGCGAACATCGTTTCGCAATCGACCATATCGCCTGCAACCGCAGCGATCTTCTTGCCCGGTTTGGCAGCGGCGATGGCTTTGAACGCTTCGTCCCAGCTGGATTCCACCAACTTGCCGCGTTTCCGCATAAACACTTTGTCGAGGCGGCGCTTGGTCAGGCCATCAACCATATAACGGCCTTTGTCAGACAGCCATTCCTCGTTCACATCGTCATTGATCCGCGGCAATGCGCGCATGACTTCGCGCCCGCGACTGTCGAGACGGATATTCGCGCCGACCGCATCGGATACGTCGATGCTGAGCGTCTTTTTCAGCTCCCACGGACGCGCTTCAAATGCGTATGGACGCGAAGTGAGCGCGCCGACCGGGCACAGATCGATCACATTGGCGGACAGCTCGTGCGATGCCGCCTGTTCCAGATAGGTGGTGATCTGCATATCCTCGCCGCGATAGAGCGCGCCGATTTCGTCCACCCCGGCGATCTCTTCGGAGAAGCGAACACAGCGGGTGCAATGGATGCAGCGGGTCATCACTGTCTTGATCAGCGGACCCATGTATTTTTCGGTTACAGCGCGCTTATTGGCGTCATAACGCGATGCGCCGCGCCCGTAAGCGACAGACTGATCCTGCAAATCGCATTCGCCGCCTTGATCGCAAATCGGGCAATCAAGCGGATGGTTGATCAGCAGAAATTCCATCACACCTTCGCGCGCGGTCTTGACCATCTGGCTGTCAGTGCGGATTTCCTGCCCCTCGGCAGCGGGCAGCGCGCAGCTCGCCTGCGGCTTGGGCGGCCCCGGCTTCACTTCGACCAGACACATGCGGCAATTGCCCGCAATGCTCAACCGTTCGTGATAGCAGAAGCGCGGGATTTCCTTCCCCGCCAGCTCGCACGCCTGCAAGACAGTTGCGCCCGCGGGGACCTCGATTTCCTGACCGTCTACGGTGACTTTAGGCATTAGCTATTTTCCCCTGCGAGCGAAGTCGCTGAAGCTAGTCTGTAATAGGCTGCGGTAATGTTGCTTCGAATGCTTATGCGGTCCAAACTGACCGTCTCGCCTGCTATTATACAGCCCGCCAAGGCGGGCTGAAGAGCTTTCACACTCTCCATTTCTTCTGAAGTACCCACGATTTGGTAAAGCAAATTACGAGACCCTGCTGAATCGCTTCGAACAACGCATTCGCCAAGCCGCTGCCGTGATAGAACACCATGCTTTCGAGCGACTGCCTCGGTCTGACTGTTGATCTGCTTTTGCGAAAGCGGCTTACCGTCTACGTCCATTGTTTTGATCGGCCATGGCTGATCAAAGGTCAGAAGCGGAACAGCTGCGAAATCGGATCTTGCCAACAATTCGGGTTCTTTTTGCAGTAGAGACTCGGCGATGGCACCTTTCAGGATATCATCGCTCATGATCATGCTTCCCCGAAGCTTGAGGCAGCCGCTCTTAAGAAGTTTTGAGTTTTTCGTCGCATCAAAGAAGGAGCCGGAAAGGACAAAATCTCTACTAGCAGACTCAACTTTCTGAACCAGACATGCCGCGTATTTGGCAAGTATCTCTCTATCGCTAAGACTATTTTTGGCGAAAGCTGACGAGAAAGTTCCTGAGACCAAACAGACAACAGCCAAAATGATTAGGATGACCCTCATTCCGCTGCCTCCGCAAACTGTGCGTTGTGCTCATGTATCCGGCGCTCCAGTTCAGGCCGGAAGTGTTTGATCAGGCCTTGGATGGGCCACGCCGCTGCATCGCCGAGCGCACAAATGGTGTGGCCTTCGACCTGTTTGGTCACTTGTTGCAGCATGTCGATTTCTTCGATCGCTGCATCGCCGACGCGCAGGCGTTCCATCATGCGCCACATCCAGCCTGTGCCCTCGCGGCAGGGGGTGCATTGGCCGCAGCTCTCGTGCTTGTAGAAATAGCTGAGGCGCGAAATGGCGCGGACGATGTCGGTCGACTTGTCCATCACGATCACTGCCGCAGTGCCGAGGCCCGAACCCACAGCTTTCAGCCCGTCAAAATCCATCGGCGCGTGGCGGATTTGATCGGCGGGCACCAGCGGTACTGACGAGCCACCGGGGATCACCGCGAGCAGATTGTCCCACCCGCCGCGAATGCCGCCGCAATGTTTCTCGATCAGTTCCTCGAAGGAAATGCTCATCGATTCTTCGACAACGCAGGGCTTGTTCACATGGCCGCTGATCTGGAACAGCTTGGTGCCGTGATTGCCCTCGTTACCGAAGCTGGAAAACCAGCTCGCGCCGCGCCGCAGGATGGTGGGCGCGACCGCAATACTTTCAACATTGTTGACCGTGGTCGGGCAGCCATAGAGGCCAGCGCCAGCCGGGAATGGCGGCTTGAGGCGCGGCTGGCCCTTCTTGCCCTCAAGGCTTTCGATCATCGCAGTTTCTTCACCGCAGATGTAAGCTCCTGCACCGCGGTGCATGAACACATCAAAATCATAGCCCGAACCGCAGGCGTTCTTGCCGATCAGACCGGCGGCATTCGCCTCGTCGATGGCTTTCTGCAGAACCTCTGCCTCACGGATATATTCGCCGCGAATGTAGATATAGGCCGCACGCGCACGCATCGCATAACCTGCGACCAGCGCGCCTTCGATCAGCTTGTGCGGATCATGACGCAGAATTTCGCGATCCTTGCAGCTGCCCGGTTCGGATTCGTCAGCGTTGATGACAAGGAAGCTCGGGCGGCCGTCTTTCGATTCCTTCGGCATGAACGACCATTTCAGGCCGGTAGGGAAACCCGCCCCGCCGCGCCCGCGCAGACCCGATGCCTTGATCTCGTCAATAATCGCGTCTTGCCCGCGCGCCATCAGCGCCTTGGTCTTGTCCCAATCACCGCGCTTCTGCGCAGCTTTCAGTCCCCAGTCCTGATACCCGTAGAGATTGGTGAAAATGCGGTCTTTATCAGCGAGACTCATCCGAGCATCCCCTGCGAATAGGCATAGCCAGCGGCGACAATGATCGCGGCAATAACGGCGAATTTCACCATGCCGGCCAGCACCTTATAAGCGATGAAAGCGAGCACCAGAGCGATTACGATGGTGGCGTAACTCATCACCATTCCTTCCGGTAATCGTGATTGGCATCGACCATCTGCTTGAGCGTGGTCGGCCCGCCCGAAGGTTCGGACGTGTGCCGTCCCGGTTCCTGCGTTCCGGCCTTGGGTTCCTTACCCGCAGCCAATGCATTGAGAACCACATCAAGCCGTTCGGGCGTCAGATCTTCGTAATTGTCATCATTGATCTGGACCATCGGCGCGGTGGCGCAATTGCCCATGCATTCAACCTCGGTGAGCGTCCACAACCCGTCTGCCGACACCTTGCCCTTCTCCATCCCGCGTTTCTTGCAGGCGGAGATAATATCGTCCGATCCGCGCAACATACACGGCGTGGTGCCGCACACTTGCACATGGAATTTACCCACCGGAACAAGATTATACATGAAATAGAAGGTCGCTACTTCGAGCACGCGGATCACCGGCATATCGAGATATTTCGCGACATATTCGATTACCGGCATCGGCAGCCAGCCCTGCGTATCGGTTTCCGCCCCGACCTGACGCTGCGCCAGATCAAGCAACGCCATCACCGCCGATTTCTGGCGGCCTTCAGGATATTTGGCGATATGCCAATCGGCCTTTGCCTTGTTCTCTTTTGTCCAAACAAAAGAGCCCCAGCGAGCGCGCAATTCGGGCGTATCGGGTGCTGTGTGACGATCAGCCATTATGCTGGTCCTTGTTCTTTCTCCGCCGTTTTGCCGCGAGGATGGCAATTATTGCAATTCCTGCCCCAGCGCCCCCTGCTCCGGAATGTCGGGCAGTGTCATCGGAACCATCAGCACCTGGCAAAAGATAGGCGATAGCGAACCCGCACAAAGCAGCCAAGAACACCAATGAAAGTAGCCAGATTTTCTTCTGCGTCATCGGCCATTCTCCAATCGAAATTGTTGAAGCAACAATTTCCCAGAAGCAGCGCGTTGGAGGCTATCAAAAAATCCAAGAGGGCGCGTCATGTTCACCTTGACGTCCTCACGGATTTGAGCCGCTTCTGACAATCGGCAAAGCCTTCGCGCGGTCCTTCGTAATACCAATCGATGCCAAAATTACTGCTGCTGCGCGACCACATGCAGCCGGTTTCCTGGTCGATCATGAACAGCTTGCCCTCGAAAGTCCGCAGCACAAAAGGGCCTTCCTCGCGGGGCGGCCCTCGTTCACCGTAACGCGGAACTTCGCGCACTTGCGGAACCTGATCAACCGGGCGCTGCTGAGCACTGGCAGACGCGGCAATCATCATCAGACTTGCGGCAATTATGAGGTTCTTTGTCACCGGTCACACTCCCCGAACACAACATCAATAGCGCCAATAATCGCTGTCACGTCAGGCAGCATATGGCCCACGCTCATGAAGTCCATCGCCTGAAGGTGCGAAAACGCTGTCGGGCGGATTTTGCAGCGGTAGGGTTTGTTGCTGCCATCGCTGACAAGGAACACGCCGAATTCACCCTTGGGGCTTTCGGTTGCGA
>JBATLU010000066.1:0-9776 GCA_049289475.1 Pontixanthobacter sp.
ACAAGCTGAACAAGAATGTTCGGTTTACGTTGGAGGGACTCAATCTGTTTAACGAACCGCGCACGGACTATCGCCCGACGACCGACGATCTCGCCTCCGTTTCAGTCTATGGACCGCGCTATTACGCTGGCGTTCGGGTCAAGTTCTAAGAAGGCTCCCAGCCCGGCGCATGCAAGCTCTGCATGCGCCGGGCACATTGCGGACAGGCTACCAACCTGTCGACAGAATGCTTATTGATAAGCTAGGAAGACACTTAACGCAGAGAATTTTGACGGATGGGATTTAGCGCAGATGGCTGAGCAAAGATTGTTTCATGCAATTGCCGAACAATTGGTGGGTCTGATTGACGCGGGTGTGTTTCCCCCTGGCACTCGCTTGCCAGGGGAACGGGAATTGGCTGAACGCTTTGAAGTGAGCCGGGTCACGATCCGCGAAGCTGAGATTGCATTGCAGGCGATTGGGCGGATTGAAATTAAGACTGGCGCAGGCGTTTATGTGTGCGAGCAGCCACCGAAGAAGCCAGGCTCCTTGCCAGACGTAAGCGCATTCGAAGTCACCGAAGCACGTTCGCTAGTCGAAGCGGAAGCAGCAGCTTTGGCGGCCAAGCTTATTTCTGATGAGCAATTGGCGACCTTGTCGCGTTTGATCGAGGATATGCAATCCGAAGACGAAGCTGTTTCGACAGATGCAGACGGCGAATTCCACGCTACAATTGCAAGAGCCTCCGGCAACGGTGCCTTGCTGCATACGATCGAAAATTTTTGGCGCATGCGCGAGGAGCTGCCGAGGGTGAAGCGGGACTATGATTTGATGTGCTCGTCCGACCCCAAGGCACGAGGGAATGAGCACAAAGAGATTCTTGATGCGCTGATCGCCCGCGATCCTGATCGTGCCCGCGCGGCCATGCGAGCGCATTTCCACCGGCTCATCAGGGAAATGCTGGATGTGACGGAGCGAGAAGCAATGCGCGAAGTTCAGGAGCGCGTCTCTCAAAGCCGCGAACGCTTCCTGTCCGAAGTCGCCCTTTAGTGGTATACGCATTGGTATAGATAATTATTGAATTCGGTATTTAGGATTGGTTGACTAAGTCATTTCTAACTGATAGCCCTTCGCCAAGAGTTGAGTTGGAGGGATTTGGATGTTGGTCAGGCTTTGCCTCTGGGTGGTCGTTTGCGCTTTTGGCGCGGTACCGGCGCTCGCTGAAGAATACTTCGTCAAAACCCAGGCCGAATATTTTGCTGCCGCGAAAAACGTAAAGGCTGGCGACATCATCATCCTTGCCAATGGCAATTGGAAGGATTTTGAAATTGTCCTGTCTGGTCGGGGGACGGTGGCCAAGCCAATCGTGCTTATCTCCGAAACTCCAGGAAAAGTCGTAATTACCGGCCAGAGCAATCTTCGAATTGGCGGTGAGCATATCCTTGTGACGGGACTGACCTTCCTCAATGGATACAGTCCGACAGGGGAAGTTTTATCATTCCGCCGGACAAAAGAAGATCTGGCGAGAAACAGCCGGATGACCGAAATGGTTGTCGACGGGTTCAGCAAGCCGGATCGCTACGAAAGCGATTATTGGGTCGCGATGTATGGCCAAAACAACCGCTTCGATCACAATTATTTGGCTGGTAAAACCAATAAGGGAGTGACCTTTGCGGTGCGGCTTGACAGCGCGGACAGCCGCAAGAATAATCACCGGATTGATCATAATTATTTCGGGCATCGCCCGGTGCTAGGCTCCAACGGAGGGGAAACCATTCGTATTGGAACCAGCCAATATTCGATGTTCAATTCGAACACTGTGATTGAAGACAATTACTTTGAACGAACCGATGGCGAGGTCGAGATTATCTCGATCAAGTCAGGCAAAAACATTGTCCGTGGTAATGTGTTCGATGCCAGCAGCGGCGCAGTGACGTTGCGTCATGGCAATGGAAACATCGTTGAACGCAATGTTTTCCTAGGCCGCGGAAAAGATCACACGGGCGGGATCCGGGTCATCAACGCTGACCAGATTGTGCGCGGAAATTACATGGAGGGTTTGCGCGGCACCGGCTTTTCCGGCGCGCTTACAATTATGAACGGCGTGCCCAATTCGCCTGTTAATCGCTATGTTCAAGTATCAAATGCACAGATCGATCACAATTCAATCCTTGATAGCGATCGGGTAACCTTTGGCGCTGGAGCCGACAAGGAAAGGTCTGCTCCTCCTGTAACCAGCACTTTCAGCAACAATTTATTGGCTGGCGCTGATGACGGGACGTTCATCGAAGTTGGATCCGATATTACGGGTATTTCATTTTCAGATAATCGATTGATTCAGGGTAAGATCAGCGGTTCGCTGCCTTCGCTCTCGCCGAATGCCACGGAACTGAAACGCGCCGAGAACGGGCTGCTCTATCCAGTTGATCCGCGTTTTGCGGGGCTGGGGGCTCCGCGGGATCTGAAACCGGTGAAGCGCGATGAAACCGGCCCTTCCTGGTATCCAAAGCCCGATAACACGAGCGTGTTCGGAAAAGGCGAAGTCATCCAAGTCGTGCCCGGTGAAGGCACTTTGGAAGGTGCACTGGCACTGGCAAGCCCAGGGGCGACGCTCAAGCTTTTGGCGGGCGAGTATTATGTCAACAAGACCCTGCGCATTGATGTTCCGCTCACTGTGGCAGGCTCTGGTCTAGACGGCGAAAATGCGACGCTTATTTTTAGTCGACCATCGCTGTTCGAAATGGCCGAGGGCGGCAGCTTGCGTTTGCAGGATTTACAAATCTCTGGCCGTGATGCTCCCGACAATGTTGGCAACAATATCATCCGTACCAGCGCAGAGCCGATTCGCGGAAATTTTGAGATCGAGCTTGAACGTATCAGCGTTACCGATCTCACCGTAAACCGCAATTTTGACGTGATCGTTATCGCTAAAAATGCCTTTGCCGATTCCATCACAATCAAGGATTGCACATTCTCCGACATCACCGGCGATGTTGTGAAAGCCAATGCCGAAACAGACGACTATGGCCAATACGGCGTGGAATATCTCACGATCAGCGGATCAAAGTTTAAGGATATTGGCGGGCAAGTTGTTGATCTTTATCGCGGCGGCACTGACGAAAGTACGTTTGGACCGCATTTCAAATTGTCCTCATCAACGATGACAGGCGTTGGCGGGGGAGCGATTCCTGCTTTGAAACTACAAGGGGTGCAACAGGCCAACATTACCGGCAGTACCTTTACAAGGTCGGGACCGATCAAGATCATCAATACGGTTGGCACGCCGCGCATCATCATCGCCGGGAACAGCTTTGACAGCGCTCAGCCAGTGATCGCCGAAGAATTGAATTATGTGGGTGAGCCCCGTGTAATACTCACGGATAATAGCGTTGCAGAGCGCGCCCAATGAGATTTCCCCTGACACTGCTGGCGGCAACGGTGCTTGCCGCTGGAATGATGTCTGCGCCGCCGGTCTACGCCCAAACAGCTGACGAAACAGGCATCGAGGCCTTACCGCCGCTTTACGCTGCCGAACTGACGCGCTCGCGCGAATTTGTTGATGGAATGATTGCCGGAGGCGTTGTGGTGCCTGTGCCCAAAGATCCGGGCGGCGGTTACACCCATGAGGCGCATAAGCGGAATTACCGCGCGATATATCTGGCTGGTGAGTTCTACCGGATTACCGGGGAGCCTAAATATCGCGACTATGTGCGTGATGTGCTTTTGCAATATGCGGCACTGTATCCAACATTGGGTGATCATCCCGCCAGGGCCAATCAAAACACTGGCCGGATATTCTGGCAAGTTCTGAACGATGCGGTTTGGCTGGTTTATGCCGTTCAAGGCTATGAATCAATTCGCGCAACTTTGCCGGTTGAGCAGCGCGCATTGATCGACAATCAGCTGTTCCGCAAGGCAGCCAATTTCCTGTCGGTCGATTCTGCGGAGACTTTCAACAAGATTCACAATCATGCGACATGGGCAACCGTGGGCGTCGGGATGACCGGCTATGTGATTGGCGATCAGAACCTCGTTGATATTGCTCTGCTGGGAAGCGATAAAAGTGGGAAATCTGGATTTCTGCGTCAGACCGAGCTGCTTTTTTCGCCTGACGGATATTACGCAGAGGGGCCGTATTATCAACGATACGCTTTGCTGCCGTTTATGGTCTTTGCCAATTCCATCGACCGGAACGAACCAGAGCGCGGCATTTTCGAGCGCCGCGACGGCATTTTGATCAAAGCTCTGAAAACGACAATACAACTGTCTTACGCCGGGTATTTTTTCCCGTTTAATGATGCGCTGAAAGACAAGGGGCTCAAAACCGACGAGCTATATGAGGGGATTGCAATCGCTTATGTCAAAACGGGCGACCCAACACTCTTGTCGATAGCCGAAAGGCAAGGGCGAACTGTATTGTCCGATGGTGGACTGAAGGTCGCACGTGACCTTGCCGCCGGAAAGGCAAAGCCGTTCGTTTTCAGCTCCATGTTGCTCCGTGATGGCCCTGAGGGGGATCAAGGCGCAGTTGCAATCATGCGCTCAGGCAACGGCGATACCGGGCAGGCACTGATTGCCAAGAACAGTTCCCAGGGCATGGGGCATGGTCATTTCGACAAATTGAGCTGGCAATATTATGACAATGGGAACGAGATTGTCAGCGATTACGGTGCTGCTCGCTTTTTGAACATCGAAGCGAAAGATGGCGGGCGTTATCTTCCCGAAAACGAGAGTTGGGCCAAGCAGACCGTTGCCCACAACACACTGGTGGTAGACGAGGCGAGCAATTTTGATGGTGACGCTAAGCGTGCAGACGAGTTTGCCCCGCAGCAACGCGCCTTCATCCAGAAAGATGGTTTGCAAGCGAGCATAGCGACGATTGATAGTGCCTATCCCGGTGTTGCAATGACACGGACTCTTGCTTTGGTCGATATGCCGGGCTTGGAACATCCATTGGTGGTCGATCTGTTCAGAGCGAGCTCCAAAAATAGCCATCAATATGATTTGCCGCTCCACTATTTGGGCCAGATCATGCGTGTGGGTTTCGATCTTAGTTCGAACCTGGCCCAGCGCCCGGTGTTGGGCGAAGCAAATGGCTACCAGCACATTTGGGTCGACGCCACCGGCTCTCCGCTTACCTCGGAAAATGCGTTCGTGACGTGGTTGCTCGATGGTCGTTTCTACACGGCTCGCTGGGCTCCTCAGAGCGGCAGCGAAGCGATCCTCGCGCAGATCGGGGCGAATGACCCGCACTTTAATCTGCGCCGTGAACCGATGCTGATCCAGCGTGTAAGCGGCGTGGGTGATACAAGTTTCGTGTCAGTGCTGGAATCACACGGCCGGTTCGACGGTGCAGCCGAACAAACCTCGCAAAGCGACAGCCTGATCAAATCAGTGGAACACCGCAGTAACGAGGGCACCGATATCATCACAATAACTTTGAAAAATGGTCTCAGCCGCAGCCTGACAATCCGCAGCAATTATGATGTCGATATCGGTACAGTTGCAGGAATGGTTGAAGCACCAGATACGGTGTCTGGGAAATGATAATCGCAACTGACACTAACGACGACGTATCCGTGCGAACCGGTGTGAAACTGACCGTGTTCAGGCACCCTGGTTCGGCGAACGCGCCGCTCGATTTCTTCAGGAGAGTAATATGCTGAAGGGCAAATTTCGTTACGTGATTGTTTGCCTCGTCGCGCTGGCGACGATCATCAATTATATCGATCGCGGCGCATTGGGCTTCCTATGGCCGGAAATATCCAAAGAGCTTGATTTGTCCAAAGCTGACTATGCGATCATTTTGAACGTGTTCACCTTCGCCTATGCCTTTGGCCAAACATTGTTCGGAAAGATTTTTGATTGGATCGGTACGCGGCTCGGCTTCGTTCTCGCGATCGCCGTGTGGTCGGCTGCTACGGCGCTTCATGCCGTTTCGACCGGCCTGGCCAGTTTTGCGGTCTTTCGCGGGTTACTCGGCTTGTCGGAAGCGGGCAATTGGCCGGGCGCAACCAAGGCAAATGCGGAATGGTTTCCGATCAACGAGCGCGCGCTCGCGCAAGGAATCTTCAATTCTGGCGCCGCAATCGGCGGTATCATATCGGCCCCCATCATCGGGGTGCTGTTCGTCTTTCTAGGAAGTTGGGAAGCAACCTTTATTGCTGTCGGCGCGCTTGGCTTTCTTTGGCTCATTCCGTGGTTGCTGGTCTACAAATCAGGACCGGATACACACCCGTGGCTTTCAGAGGACGAGCGTCAGTTCATCCTGACCGGCCAGCGTGACAAGGATTCCAATGAAGTCGCGACCTATGCCCCGGCTACAGCCGAGATCTTGTCGCGCAAGGAAAGCTGGGGTGTCATCATGGCATCGTTCTTCCTTGATCCGATCTGGTGGCTCTTCATTGGCTGGCTGCCGCTTTATCTCAATGAGACTTACGGTTTCGGGGTTGAGGAGATCGCGGCCTTTGCATGGATACCCTACGTTGGGGCAATGCTTGGTGCTTGGTTTGGCGGACTGCTTGCCCAAAACCGGATCAAGTCAGGCTGGAGCGTTAACCGGACTCGTAAGTCGATCATTAGCCTGGGCGGGGTGATTATGCTGGTATTCCTGCTGTTGACCACGCAGGCGGCGACCCCGTTGATAGCGGTGATGTTGATGGCAGCAATTCTGTTCGGGTTTCAAACGGCGGTCGGCAATATCCAAACACTGCCAAGTGATTTCTATAGCGGCAAGTCAGTCGGCTCGTTGTCCGGATTTGCTGGCACAGCCGCCAAGCTTGCGGTCGTCGGCCTCAATTTCCTGATACCGATCATTACTGTGAACAGCTATACGCCGGCCTTTGTTGTTGGCGCGGCTCTGGCGATCATGACGGTTATTTCCGTCTTGATCCTATGCCCGGACATCAAACCTCTCAAACCAAAATCCGCTTAAAGCGACCCCTTTCAAAACTGATTTAGAAATAGGAACTATTATGACCAAATTTAATGGCAAAGTAGCAATCATAACAGGTGGCAGCCGCGATATCGGACGGGCAACATCGATCGCCTTTGCCCGCGAAGGTGCCTCGGTTGTTATCAATTATAATAGTAACGAAACAGCTGCGCTGGAAACGCTTGAAGAGATTACTGCTGCTGGCGGTAAAGGCATTATTGTCAAAGGCGATATGACCGTGCCAGCCGATGTCGCTGCACTGGTTTCGGCAACGCAGCAAGCGTATGGCTCGTCTATCCACTATCTCGTGAATGTGGTGGGCGGCATGGTTGAGCGCCGCCCATTGGCAGAGATGGATTATGATTTCTTCGAATATGTCATGCGGTTAAATGTGACGTCGACTTTCCTGGCGACTCACGCTGTCGTGCCGCATATGCCTGAAGGCAGCGCAATCGTGAATTTCGCGTCACAGGCTGGCCGCGATGGCGGGGGCCCCGGTGCATCGGCTTATGCGACCAGTAAAGGCGCGGTCATGACTTTCACGCGCGGCATGGCGAAGGAATTGGGTCCCAAAGGGATCCGGGTAAATTCGCTTTGCCCCGGCATGATCGCAACCAGTTTCCATGACACCTTTACCAAGGACGAGGTCCGCACCAACGTCGCCAATTCGACGCCGTTGCGCCGGCAGGGACAAGCCAGCGAAACGGCCGATGCTGCAGTGTATCTTGCATCTGACGAGGCTTCGTTCATCACCGGCGCCAATGTCGACATACACGGCGGTATGTTCTTTTCCTGATCGCTTAGCCGGATTGACCTACGATAATGACGATCCATATTTTTGGTGAGGCAATGCTCGAATACCATAGCGGTGGCTCGTCGGGGGGGCTTCGCTATGGTGGGGACACGCTCAACACTGCTATCCATCTTGCACGAATGGGGCATGACGTCCGCTATGTGACTGCGGTCGGGACAGACCGGATCAGCGACGCACTGGTTGCGGCATGGCAGGCAGAAGGAATAGATACGCGCTATGTTCTGCGGCACCCGAGCCGCAACCCAGGCATATACGCGATTTATGTGGACGGGGTGGGGGAGCGCAGCTTCCTCTATTGGCGTGACCATAGTGCTGCACGTGAAATGTTCCTGCTGGATGGGATGCACGAAGCGGTCGCCGCGGCCGAAGCCGGATCGCTGCTCTATTTTAGCCTCATCAGCCTGGCGATTTTGCCGCTAGACGGGAGGGACAGCTTGCTCGCCTTGGCGGGTCGTTGCCGGGCGTCTGGATGCCGGGTCGCTTATGATAGCAACTTCAGGGCGAACTTATGGCCATCCTTGGTTGAAGCGAGGCGCATATCAGAGCAGGCCGTTGCCATTGCGGACATAGGATTGCCAACCAACACTGACGAATCCGAACTGGCGGGAATCGTGCAGGATGAACTTGCGATTGTACAGCGCTGGCAGTTGCTAGGATGCAGCGAAGTCGTTCTGAAATCGGGTGAGCGCGGCTGCTTGATTTCCAATGGTAACGAAGCGCCAATTTCCAAAGCTGTCCGGCCGATTGCGATGATCGATTCGAGCGGCGCAGGCGATGCTTTCAATGGCGGATATCTAGCGGCGCGTCTGAAGGGTAAGTCCAGCGAAGACAGCACCGAACTTGGTCATGCCTTGGCGGCTTGGGTTATCCAGAGGCGGGGAACCGTTCCTGCGATTGATGACGAGGCACCGTACTCGAAGAAGTAACTGAGCGCTGCGCTTGGATGTTCTAGGAAAATGCAGCAAGAACGCTGCCAAGACCTTCGAATTGGCATTCAATCTTCGCGCCTACTTTGGCTTCATGTACGCCGGTGATAGCGCCGGTTGATATCCACCAGTCTGACTGCGGAGCTATTCCGCGCTCGTTCAAATTGGTCAGAAGAAAACGCACCGCACCAAAAGGGCCATCAAGCATTGACGCCGTTGTAGCCTGGCCGACCTGCGTGCCGTCGATAATTGTTTTGACTTGGATATCGTCGAGCTTGGGCCAAACCGAGCGGTCAACCTTTGGTCCGAGAACCAGGCCGGCATTGTTGCCGTGATCAGCAATTGTGACGCAGGGGCCGTCAAGGTTGATGTTGGAATAGGGAGACGAGGCGATTTCGATGCCGATCCGTATCTGGTCGACCCAACTCAATGCTTCCTCGTTGGTGCGCGGTAAGGCGCGGCCTTCTGTTGGGGAGATACGAAGCATGAACTCAGCTTCGGCGGCCGCAAAACCTTTGGCGAAGACGGGCATTGCAATCGCTTCGCCTTCTTGATGGAAAATCATATCCTCGAACACAGGACCTATCAGACGATTAGCACCAAGCTGCGCTTCACCAGAAGGCGAAATTTTTCCGACTTTCCAGCCGCCCACCGATCTGTCCCATATCGACAGCGAATGGTCCTGAATTTTGTAGGCGTCCACCAATTTAGTCGGGCGCGTACCGGGAAATTCGTGAATTGATCCACCCGATCTCCGGGCATCAACAAAAGCCTGGGCAATTACCGCAAAATTTGAAGTCGAAGTCATGTTTCCCCCATGGACAAATTGCCATTGGCTCAATTGGACACCGGTGTCAAAAATTTAACACTTAGCTTTAGAAGAGGAAAGTTCTTGGCAGGACAAATTGCTTGGCCAAAGGCAAATAGTCCCGATATAGCGAGGTCCGGAGGCAGATTTGGGTAAAATACCGAGTTCAGGCAAGCAACCTACCATCAATGATGTTGCAAGGGTTTCAGGCGTCTCCAAAAAGACTGTCAGCCGCGTGATCAACCGGTCGCCTTTGCTCAAAGAGGGCACCCGCGAGAAGGTTGAAAAGGTTATTGCGGACCTTGGATATGTTCC
>JBATLU010000067.1:0-1799 GCA_049289475.1 Pontixanthobacter sp.
GAGCGGCCCTTTTTGTTTTGGGTTGATTGTTAGAGTGCAGTTGCGACCTTGTTGTCCTGCATCTCGTCGCGGACGTCCATGCCCAGCGCCATCTTGGCTGTTGTGAGCAGTGATTGATCGCCGCTCCAGATTTCGGCGAGTCCAAGATCCATGCGCAGCATGACCATATTGGGGTCTGTCTTACCACCCGGGAACCATGCTTCCACAAAATTGCTCCATTGCTTGTCGAGCCGTGCGCTGCTTGTTTCCTCGGTTAGAACCCCTTCGAAGCGGGCAAATATGCCGTGTTCCCTGCCTGAGAAGGTCGCAGTTGCTGGGCCCTTCTTGGCGAGGGTGCTGTCGCGCGAGGTGAAAAACCAGATTGCGCTGTTGGCATCTTTATCCAGCTGAGCAGTCATTGGTACGGCTGTGTCGGGATCATTATCCATTTGCAGGAACACAAAGGGCGATTCGGCCAGCGATTTCCAGAAGTCGGTCTTGAGTTCGGCGGTATTTCCTTCGGTGTATTTCATGATATTCCCTTTTAAGTTGTTGTAATTTAAACGGTTGAGAATGGGAAATGGTTCCGACAAACTTTTGGCGGGCTCTCTACGCTCTTGAGTTGCGAATCAGCACGTTATGGAACATAAGTGGAACAAATGAGTCGTTCCACCATGCCAACAGACATTCTCTCCTCGATCCCGCCTTCTTTGCTGAAGGACACGGCTGCGCTGTCGAGGCAGCGTTCTGCGCGCTGGCGGCCTGGGCTGACAGCTGTGCGGCATAGCGAAATATTTGCATCGGGCCGCGAAGCCAGCGGGGCGGCGAGCGCGCTGTCTCTGGCACTCGATCAATGGCGGTATGAAGAGAACGGGGCGCTGGCTGATCATGATGACCAACGCGCCATTCTGTGGGTGCAGGATCGTGCAGCCATTCGCGCCAATGGCAGGCCCTATCGCCCCGGATTGCCCGAGGATGTACGCCACCGGATCATCCATGTTGCTGCCGACAAACCCGAAGACGCTTTGTTCGCTCTGGAAGAAGGGGTGCGGTGCCGCGATCTGGCCTTTGTGATTGGCGAAATTGCCGGAAATCCGCGTGCGCTGGATTTTACCGCCTCGCGCCGCCTCAGCCTGACGGCAGAGAAGCACGGTGTCGCTTTGTGGCTGGTCAGGCTGGATGCGGCGCACGATCTTTCCTCCGCCCGGATGCGGTGGGATGTGCGCTGCGCCCCGTCACCCGCGCCGCAATGGAACGCCGTCGCACCGGGAACGCCCAGCTGGCATGCCGAGCTGTTCCGCGCCCGGTCCCACCCACCCGGAGAATGGATTTTGCGCGATGACGGACACACTCTCGCCGCGATCCGGCCGCACAGCACAAAACTCGCCGCCGACAATGATGCAGGCCCCAGACCGGCGCATATTGTCGATCTGGCTCGCCCGACTGTCGGTCGATCGCTGGCGGCTCTTTAATGGATTGAAACGCGGGGAAGGGGCAGATGCCCTGCCGACCGCGCTGATCACCGAAACCGCGCATGGCCCGCGGATTGACAGCGCCAATGATGCAGGGCTGGGTGCTGGCGCGCGCAAGGGCATGATGCTGGCCGATGTCAGAACCTTATGCCCGCATATTCAGGTCGCGCCGAGCGATCCTGCGGGTAATCTCGAAGCTTTGGAGAAGCTCGCTATCTGGGCGCAGCGATGGGGGCCGTGGAGCGCGATGGACCCGCCCGACGGTGTGCTGGTGGATGTTACCGCCGTGGCACATCTGTTTGGCGGGGAACGGCGTTTGCTCGATGATGCGCAGGCTATGTTTGACGC
>JBATLU010000068.1:0-4528 GCA_049289475.1 Pontixanthobacter sp.
AGTTTTCCGTTTGCTTCTTCACCGAACAGTTCCTGCTCGAACCGTTCGGGCGTAATGCGGGCGGAGTTGACGATCACAAATGCGTTCTTCTCGCGCGGGCTCCAACTGTGGAGCAATCGCGCCGCGACCTCTTTACCCGCCCCTGCAGGACCGTTGATCAGAACCCGACTGCCGGTTGATGCGACCCGCTTCAATGTGGCGCGAACCTGATTTATAGCGGTCGAATTCCCAGTAAATTCTTCCCCGCGCCCGAAGCCTTTCCGAAGCCGATTATTCTCGCGGCGCAAGCGCTCTGTCTCGGTGGCGCGACCAACCAGCATTAGCAATCGTTCCGCTTCAAATGGTTTCTCGATGAAATCCATCGCGCCGCGGCTAACCGCCGAAACGGCAGTGTCGATATTGCCGTGACCGGAAAAGATAATCACGGGCAGTTCGGGTTCGCGCTGCTTGATTGCGTCAAGCACTTCCAAACCGTCCATCGGGCTACCGTGGAGCCAGACATCGAGCAGAACCACGCTTGGGCGCCGTTCATCCACCGCCGCAAGCGCCGACGTGCTATCAGCGGCCGTGCGGCATTCATAGCCTTCGTCGCTCAGCACACCCGCAACCAACTCGCGAATATCGCGTTCGTCATCGACTATGAGGATATCTAGCGCCATTGCGCAGGTCCCTTTCTCGGCTTTAAGATGGTGTCATTCATTGCGCTGGTTCTTCCAACACGCTCATCGGATCGCGGGCGAAACGCAAAGTCACTTTGGTTCCGCCAAATTCACCCGCTGCAAAACTCATGTCGCCGCCATGTTCTTCGACGATTTTGTTCACGATTGCGAGGCCAAGGCCAGTGCCTTTCTCGCGGGTAGTGACATAGGGTTCGACAATGCGCTTGTGGTCTTTTGGCAGGCCGACGCCGTTGTCATCGATCGCTACAATTATTTGGTCATCCGCTTCGGACATGCTGACCACGATGCGTCCTCTGAAATCTGGTTCAGCATCTTTTGCCTTCGCCTCGACTGCCTCGACCGCGTTTTTGAGCACATTGGTCATCGCCTGCCCCACTTGGTGCCGGTCACATGCCATGGGTAACGGGGATGCCAGGTCGGTCAAAAAGGCAAAATCGATCTGCTGATGCGCAACTTCTTGCAAGAAGAGCGCTTGTCTTACGAGATCGAGCGCATCTTCGGTCCGGAAGACAGGCTTGGGCAAACGGGCAAAAGATGAGAATTCATCGACCATCTTGCGCAAGTCCCCGACCTGCCGGACAATTGTGTTGGTCAAATCATCGAACAGATCGGTATCGACCGCGATCTGCTTGCGATATCTTCGCTGCAATCTCTCAGTCGCAAGCTGGATTGGTGTGAGCGGATTCTTGATTTCATGCGCAATGCGGCGAGCAACATCCGACCACGCTGCCTGTCGTTGGTCGAGCAGTTGGCGGGTGATATCTTCGAACGTAATTACGCGGCTATTGCCCGTCTCGGCGATCTTAACCGCGAGGGTGAGCAATTCATCGCCCTTGTTGTAGGTCACGACCCCGCCAGAAAGATTGGCTTCAACGAGCCCCGCTATTTGTGGTGACAGGTCTTGTAGCAATGCATCCGCGACATCGTGTGTGCCGGGCGCGAGCAGCACGTTCTGGGCCGTACTGTTCATGAGCGAAATATGTCCCTCAGAATTGACTGACATAATGCCTGCAGAGGTGGATTCGAGCAGTGTTTCCATGAAAACGCGCCGCTGGTCGAGCTGCGCATTGGCACTAACAAGATCGCCGGTCTGTTTCTCTATCTGCGCCGTCATCCGGTTAAATGCGCGATTGAGTTGCCCGATCTCGTCCGGGCCGGTCCGCCCCTCGACCCGCAAAGCGAAGTTACCAGCGCCGACCTTGCGCGCAGCGCCGACCAAATCTGTCAGCGGTTCTACCTGCCGATCGGCAAACCGCAGCGCGAACCACACCGCGACACCAACCAGTCCAAGCGAAACGAAAAATAGCGCGAGATTGAAGCGCAGTTGCAGCGCCCTCGCCCGCGTTGTCAAAACCTCGTAAGCGGTGGAGATTGATTTGGCCTGTTCCCATTGGCTGAACGGACCCGATTCTGAATTGCGCGCATTATAGAGATAAACGCCGCCAGCCTGATCAATCGGAGACAGGGCCTCGATGCGCTTTTCATCGGCCGCCACGACAACGGCCTCTCCCTTGTCGAGCCTTGCAACCGCCGCAGCTGCATAGTCTACCGGAACATTATCCTTACTCAGATTGATAACAACTGCGGTACGGAAGCTGCCATCGGGAACCCGCTGCAAAATTGCAGTCTCGTTCAGCTCACGCCCTTGCATCTGGTAATTGTAGAAATCGATGAAATCGCTGTCGGCTATCGTTTCGGTTCTAAGATAAGCGCGCAAATCATTTGCCATCGTAATCGTCGCATTGGCGACCTGAACCTGGTTTTGCTCGTAATATCCCTGCGCCAGCTCATTAGCATTGCGCATCAAGCCGCGAGAATTATCTGAGAACCAGAAATCAACGCCGGACTGGAACAGAACAGCTGCAAAAGCAGCCACCAGCAATGTCGGAATTGCCGCAACCAGAGAGAAGAAGAACACCAATCTCGTATGCAGCCGGGCCGTGCTCCCTGCCGCGCGCCGGATTGCCATGCGCCTGCCGAACAGAACCAACAGCCCCATTGCAGGTATTAGGGTGCCGATTAGAAGCGTGGCCACCTGCCCAGACGGGAGCAATTCTCCATCGGGCGGCGCTGTGGTGAAGGCAAGATAAGTAGCCCCCATCATGACAAGTACAGCCAGTGCAGCGAGCGCTTCGAGAATCAGGAAAAAATTCGCACGCCGCGATGTCACCAGAAAACGCCGCCACCATCGTGGACTTTTTCGAACAGCCTTCTGGATGGGCGCATGCATAGTTGCAGAGTTACAACGCTAGTGTTGCAAATATGCAAGTGTTTTTTCGGTGAACTGCCCTTATCAAGCGTCAATCAGTCTGAAAAAGGCTAATCCACCGCGAAATCATCAGGTTCAATCCCCAGATCGACGATCCGCTTGCGCAATGTGTTGCGATTGATCCCCAATATTTTCGCGGCTCGTAACTGATTGCCGCCGGTTTGCCGTAAAATTCTTTCGAACAAAGGTTTCTCGAAAGCTGCCAGTGCTGCATGATAGACCGATCCTGGAACCGGATTCTCCTTCTGGATCCAGCCTTGCAAAATGGCGGCAAATCCATCGTCATTGCGTCCCGGTGATCGGGGCAAACTTGCTGCGATAATGTCAGCCACGCTTTGACGGTCGATAACATCATCGCGCGCCAACAAAATCAGCCGGTACATAGTATTGCGAAATTCGCGGACGTTGCCCGGCCAATCATGCGTTTTGAGCAGCTCTAACGCGCTGCTGTCAATTTGCCTGAGCGGAAGGCCTTCGGTGGTAGCAAGTTTGAGGAAATGGCCAGCCAGAGCTTCAATATCATCGCGCCGTTCGCGCAAGGCTGGCAATTGTACCGGCACGACATTCAGACGGTAAAATAAATCCTCGCGGAACGCGCCAGAGGCGATCATCGGCTGAAGGTCGCGATTGGTTGCGGCCACAATCCTTACGTCGATGGTGATTTCCTGACGCCCGCCTACGCGGCGGATCTTACCTGATTGGAGCGCGCGCAAGAGGCGCGTCTGGGCCTCAAGCGGCATGTCGCCAATTTCATCAAGGAACAGCGTTCCGCCATTAGCCTGTTCAAATTTACCAATCGACTGCGTAACCGCGCCGGTGAACGCGCCTTTTTCGTGTCCGAACAATTCGCTTTCGATCAAATCAGCCGGGATCGCTGCTGCATTTACCGCGACAAATGGTCCGGTTTTGCGATGGCCGAGTTGGTGGATTGCCTCAGCGACCAATTCCTTGCCCGTGCCCGACTCGCCTAAGATAAGCACAGTAAGATCGTTGCGCAAAACCCGCGTGATCATCCGGTAGACCACCTGCATCGCTTGACTTCGCCCAACCAGCGGTAGGCCGTCACCCGATTCCGCAATCTCGGCAGCATCATCCTTGCGCGAACCAACCGCCTGCAAAACCGCACGAACCAGTTCATCGAGATCGAACGGCTTGGGGAAATATTCAAACGCTCCCGTCTCGGTCGCGCGGACTGCAGTATCGAGCGTGTTTTGCGCTGAAAGGATAATCACCGGCATGGTGGGATGGCCGATTATCACCTCTTCCAGGTTCTCGATCCCGTCGCCATCGGTCAACATCACGTCGGTCAGCATCGCGGCAAAACTCTCGCTCGCCAGCGCCTTATCACGCTCGGCGATGCTTTCGCAGCGCACAACTTCAAAACCCTCTTCACTTAGTGCCGCGGTGACCACGGTTGCGATTGCGGAGTCGTCTTCGACCAGCAGAATATTACTCATCGGTCATTCCTATTCCGCCAGCGCCAGATGAATCCGGAACTCGGTCAGTTTCGATCCGTCATTGCGTTTATGGCTGATCCTTCCACCCATATCGCCGACCATTTTCTTGACCAGAGCAAGGC
>JBATLU010000069.1:0-2510 GCA_049289475.1 Pontixanthobacter sp.
AAGCTGACCCGATGTGGCGCCATGATCGAGCGCATCAGCACCGGCTAAAGCATGTTTAGCTGAAGTGTGCAGCGGTTCAGCGTGTAAAACATGCTTAGGTCAGTAGAGCATGTTTAGCTGAAGTGTGCAGCGGTTCAGCGTGTAAAACATGCTCAGGTCAGTAGAGCATGTTTAGCTGAAGTGTATGGCGGTTCAGCGTGGAAAAACCCGCTCCAGGCGGGCGGCATCTCGCATCCCGCCAGAGCAAGCCATCTGGTTGAGGTCCGGGGATCACAAAACCCCGTAATTTCGATAAACAAACGACGTTAGTTGCGCCGCTGGGGCGGGACGGCTATCACTCGCCTAAGCCGGATGTTTGAGCCCGGCAACGGGTTCTCTTGGAACCCGCGCTTAACCAATCCGTGCCAACCAAACAAGCCAGCAGATGATCCCACTCAAGCTGATTGCACTCGACGCCGAAGATCTGGCGGTGATCTCCGCGCACGTCCAAGATGCGGTCGTGCGTGTCGGTGATATGGCCTATCTGCCTGCCGAAAAGCGCTTTGCTGCGCTGATTAACCGATTTGATTGGATTGGCGCGGTAACCGCGGCTGAATCCGGGCGCAAGCAGGAATGTGAGCGTCGTCGCACGGGTTTGCGTTTCGAGCGCGTGCTCCGCGCCCGCATCTCCGGCATTTCGCTCGGCCAGAAGAACAAGTTCCTTTCCGTGCTGGCCATCGCATTCGAGTCCGCAGGGGAGGATGACCCCGCCGGCCGCATTCGGATCGATTTTGCTGGCGGCGGCGCCATCGAGCTGACAGTTGAATGCATCGAAACCGAACTCAAGGATCTGGGCGCGGCTTGGCGTGCGCGCAGCGTGCCCGATCACGGTGGACCGGACGGAGGCAGTTAAGAGCATATCGTCCAATGCCGGAATGGTTGCATTGCACAAGGCAGTTGTTGGTTGTCCCAGCCGGGAAGCGGACGGCGGATTGAAAACGTGAGGAGCGGCTAGCAAGGCCGGAAGTCGAGATGTCAAAGCGCTTGGTCACCTCAGACCCTGCATTCGAGGATGCCTTCAAGGCTTTTCTAGCCGAAAAGCGTGAGGTATCCGCGGACGTCGATGCGGCTGTGAGTGAAATCATTGCAGGGGTTCGCCGCGACGGCGACCGCGCCCTCGTCGCTTATTCGAATAAATTTGATCATGTTGACCTGGAAAAAGTCGGTCTGCGCGTCAGTGAAAGCGAGATCAAGGCCGCGCGCCAGATCTGTAGCAGTGAGACGCTGGAAGCGCTTGAGTTTGCCCGTAACCGTATTGCCGAACACCACATCCGCCAACGCCCCGATGACGAACGCTATACCGATTCCGTAGGCGTCGAGCTTGGGCATCGCTGGACGGCGGTGGAATCGGTCGGTCTCTACGTGCCTGGTGGCCTCGCCTCCTATCCAAGCTCCGTGCTGATGAATGCCGTGCCCGCTCATGTCGCCGGCGTTCCGCGCATTGTCATGGTCGTGCCGACGCCTCGCGGCGAACTCAATCCGCTCGTCTTGGCGGCTGCCGACATTGCAGGCGTCAGTGAGATCTACCGCGTCGGTGGCGCACAGGCGGTTGCGGCACTCGCCTACGGCACCGAGACGATCGCACCCGTCGTCAAGATCGTCGGTCCGGGCAATGCCTATGTCGCTGCTGCCAAACGCCAGGTGTTCGGCACGGTCGGTATCGACTCGATTGCTGGCCCCTCCGAGGTGCTCGTCATTGCCGACAAGCACAATGATCCCGAGTGGATTGCAGCCGACCTCCTCGCCCAGGCCGAGCACGATACGGCAGCGCAATCGGTGCTTATGACCGATGATGCCGAGTTTGCCGCAAAGGTTGAGGCAGCCGTGATGCGGCAGCTTGCGAACCTGCCGCGCGGTAACATTGCAGGAGAAAGCTGGCAGGTATTTGGTGCCACCATCATTCTGCGCACCCTCGACGAGGCACCGGCTCTAGCTGACCGTTTTGCCGCCGAGCACTTGGAAATTGCCACCGAGGATGCCGAGGCACTGGCCGCCAGGATCCGCAACGCTGGTGCGATCTTCATTGGCCGCTATACGCCCGAAGTCATTGGCGATTACGTCGCCGGATCGAACCACGTTCTGCCAACTGCCCGCAGTGCTCGCTTTTCCTCTGGCCTCGGGGTACTCGACTTCATGAAGCGCACGTCACTGTTGAAGCTTGATGCGGCCTCGCTTGATCGGCTGGCGAGTGCTGCGATGGCATTGGCGCGCGCGGAAGGGCTGGAAGCGCATCGCCGGTCGGTGGAAATCCGGCTTGGAAGAACTGCGGGTGAGTGAAATGCAAGAACAAGGTGCAATGGAGCAGCCAGGACGCGCGCGCCTCTATGCAATCGATATTGATGACAAGTCGATCGCCCGCAATAACTCCAACATCGAGCATGAGCGCGAAGTGGCGATCTTCGACCTGCTCGATGGCAACTCCTTCACAGTGACGGGACGCGAAGACGGTCCTTACCGTTTGCGCCTCTCGG
>JBATLU010000070.1:0-2336 GCA_049289475.1 Pontixanthobacter sp.
GATCCCATCTTGCTGACATAATCGAACACCGCCCCGACCAGACCGCCCGCATCTATCCCGCCATGGCTGAAAAAGGTTTTGTCCTCAGCCGCCAGATAGGCCTCGACCAGAGTTTGAGGGAAATCCGAATATTGCAATTGCACGCGCCTCTCGCGCGCATAGGAATGAACGATTTCGCCATCGATACCGCGCACAACTGTGGGTAGCGGCGGTTCATATTCAAGCAGCGTTGCCGCATCGGGAAGGTTTCGTGCGAGCAGGACCCATACAATTAGCCAGAGCGCAAGAAATGCACCGAGCAGAATACCAGCCCAGCGGAACCAGCGCCGCTCCCGCCAATTGCGTTTGAACCAAGCCAGAGCGCCGCTCGCTTCGCGGCGGATGCGGTAGCTAAGGGATTCGAATTTTGATGTGTCGACCATAGTTGGCAGCGCTCTTAGCACTAAGATTCTATCTCGCACCAGACGCTTTGCACACGGCTCCACAATCGGCTGCTTGTGGCGATACTGTAGAACTCTGCTTCAAACCGAAACCGGTCAATCAGTTGCGTGCCTGTCTGGCAAAATAAATCCGGATTGCGCGCGCCATTGTTTCAGCAAATTCCGCGCGCCCTTTTTCGGACGTAAGCCGCTCAGCATCAGCGGGATTGGTGATGAAGCCTGATTCGAACAACACAGCCGGAACATCGGGTGCACGAAGCACTGCGAGCGCGGCAGAGCGCCTGCGCTGTGGATGGAAGCGGATCGCACCGCCGCCCTCTCGTGTAATTAGTCCTGCAAATTCGTCCGAATTCTGCTGGACGCGGCGCTGCGACAATTCGACAAGAATATCGCTTACTTCCTGGCTTTGCCCTTCAATCAGCGCGCCGTTCAATCCGCCCGAGCTATTCTCGCGTTCGGCGAACCGCGCGGCAGCCTCGCTCGATGCTGCAGATGACAAAGTGTAAATGCTTGCACCGCTGACACCGCTGACTTCACCCGAAGAATCGGCATGGATCGAAATAAACAGATCGGCATCCAACCGGCGCGCGATTTCCGGACGGTCGCCCAAAATCACAAAACTATCGTCCGAACGGGTCATCGCGACCCTGATGCCGCCTTCCTCAAGCAGCCTATCCCGCAGCGCTAGCGCCAGTCCAAGCACTACCGCTTTCTCCTGAAAACCTGCGCCGCTGGCACCGGGATCTTTGCCCCCATGCCCTGCGTCGATCACGACGAGAGGACGCGTCTTGTCTGGCGGACCCAGAACGTCAGGCAAATCGACTTGGGCACCGGGTTCGGGCAATACCAACCGGATTACATAGTCGCGGCCCAACACCGGAACCGGCAACGTCAGCCCGAACGCGTAAAGTCCGCCCAGCAGAAGCACGGGTGAAAGAAAAATTAACCAAAGTTGCATACGCAGTGTCATTGCGCGCCTTTGTTACGGTGTTGCGCACACATTGCGCAATATGGTTGCGATAAGAAACCCACGGTGCTAGCTAACCACCCTTGGAAAGGTTCGCCTCCAATTGCTCGTTCAAGCAAATAATTGAACGGACATCGGGTGAAAAATTCCAGACAGTATCATTTGCACTCGCGGTGATAGTTCAACAGGTTGATGCAGTAATGAGAAGCCTCTCTCCGACCCAGACGATTCAGCCGCGTGGCTGCGTCGTGACGTGGGCGGACCGGGCAGCGCAGCATTTGCGCGGTTTCATTTCGGCAGACACATCACTCCGGCTCAATTCAGAAAAGACGGCGAATAAGCGCCGGAGCCGGCAATCCATCTCCGCTTGGCACATTTTGTCCGGCGGCAATCACACATATTTGCGCCTGCCGAGAAACGGAACGACGCCCAGCTTCGGCTTCGGTTTTGCTCCGCCCGGCAGCGCATGGAGAAAAATCAATGGCAACGCGCATGCTAATCGATGCGCGCCACTCGGAAGAAACCCGGGTGGCGGTACTAAAAGGCAATCGGATTGAGGAGTTTGATTTTGAATCTGCTGAACACAAGCAGATCAAAGGCAATATCTATCTAGCGAAAGTTACAAGGGTCGAACCGTCGCTTCAGGCGGCATTTGTCGACTTTGGCGGCAATCGCCACGGGTTCCTCGCGTTTAGCGAAATCCACCCGGATTATTACCAGATTCCCAAGGAAGACCGTGAGGCACTTCTGGCTGACGAAGCCGAAGCCGCCGAAGAAGAGGCCCGCTTGCGCGCCGAAGAAGAAGACGAAGGCTATGTCCCCGGCGACGAATATGACGCCGAAGACGAATCTGCAGAAGCTTTGGCTGAAGATCTTGCCGAAGACGGTATGGAAGAAATCGACACCTCCGAAAAAGACCATGTCTCTAC
>JBATLU010000071.1:0-3946 GCA_049289475.1 Pontixanthobacter sp.
GGGCAAGATCGAGCGTTGGCACCAGACCCTGAAGAACCGCATCCTGCTGGAGAACTACTTCTTGCCTGGCGATCTCGAGACCCAGATCGAGGCGTTCATCGAACACTATAACCACCAGCGCTATCACGAAAGCCTGAGCAACGTGACGCCTGCAGACGCCTACTTCGGCCGGGCGGAAGCCATCATCAAACAGCGAGAAAGGATCAAACGAAAGACCATCGAACATCGGCGCTTGCAACACCGCAAGCTAGCCGCCTAATATCAACCAACAAGACGAGGCCAACACTCCGCTAATTTATGCCGCGAGTTGTGCCAAATGTTCTGACGACGGACACTAACAATATGATCGCTACCTGCGCCTCCTGAAAGCACATTGCTTTCGCTGTTCCCGCGCGAGTCCGTTTCTCCCTTGCTGCCAACGAGATAGTCGTTCCCCGAACCACCGGTTAGCGTGTCGTCACCATCTCCGCCGACCAGAGTTACGTTTCCGGAAGAACCTGAAGTCGATATGATGTCGTTGCCCTGACCACCTGCAAGACGCTTGTTACCCGAACTATCATCGGTGATCTGGTCATCATAGGCGCTCGTTACGATTTGAGTATTAAAGCCAGTCAGATTGATCTGACCACCGCCACCGTTGCTGACAAACCCGTTCCCGTCCTGATCGATGTTGACCACAAGACCCTCGGTGGAACCGGACCCATTGATAATGTCCTCACGCGGCTTTCCGTTGCCACTCGCCTCTTGGCCACCCCCACCATCGATTGTCAGATTAGTCGTCGTGATGGGATCCACAATCCGCAAAAGATCGAAGCCACTTGTGCCGACGATTTTTTCTATCGTTTCGAGTCGATCAGTGCCACCTTCGCCATCTTTGACATTGATTTTAGCCTCTCCATCCTCTTCCGAATAATTAATTTCGATGGGTTGGTCGCCTCTGGAATAATCGACTGTGTCGAAACCGCCGTTCCCAACAAAAACATTGCCTTCAGAACCACCATAGAAGGTGTCTGAGCCAGCACCGCCTACGGCTGCTTCGACGTTCTTAAAATTGATCGAAATGCTTCCGCCGGTGACAGTTTGGAGGCCGTCGTCATCCCCGTGCTTCAGATCGAAGGTAAGCGTACCGTTAAAGTTTTCGGCATTAACCGTATCAACTATTCGCTCGCCTTCGGCGTTAGTGTCGTCCCCGCTCGCACCCAAGTCGATGACTACGCCGGTCCAATCACCTAATGGCGTATTGCTATCAATTACGATTACATCTGCAAAACCGGAACCAAGAACCGTTTCCACACCATTCACCGTATCAGTACCGACATTTTGCGAGGTTCCGTCTCGAGCCGTTTTGCTAACTGTCAAAACCGACCTGTCGGTAAACGGTCGCAAAGGGCTGCCAAATTCTACCTGAATGCTAAAATCGGCACCTGAGTAGGTAAGTTCGTCGTCGCCGCCAGTCCCAAAATCGTCCCCTGCAGGAGAGTAATCGCTGTCACCATCGATTAAATCGATACCTGTGCCGCCAATAATCTTGTCGTCGCCACCACCAGCAAACACCCAGTCATCATCAGCACCAGCATCAATTTCATCTGGTGAATCGCCACCATAGATAACATCATCGCCATCGCCGGTCTGGATGAAATCACCCTCGAAGCCGGGCTCTGTCCCAAAACCGAAAACCAATTCTCGCGACCTGTCCGACCGACCCGAAGTGACGATCAGATCGTCCCCAAAAGAATCAATAAAAAATGGGCTGGGCCCCTCGTCAACTTTTCCGACCCTCACCTGATCGATCAATCGACCTGTCGAATATCCGATGTAATCAATATTTTCATCAATGTAATCGTGATATGGGGAGGCAGTTGACCACCCGGCTACATAGCCCGCTCGCTTTTGTTCGCCGAGCCCCAAAATCTCAGCGACATAGTGCTCAAAGCGCGTTGCACTATTATAAATACTATCCCCACCATAATAGTCGTACTCTGGGTCATTTTGGATAGTGTCCCAAGGCAATGCGGCATCAGGATCTTCGCGGCCTACAAGATGCGAAATTTCATGAGAATAGAGGATGATCGGATCAATCTTCAGATATTCACCTTCACGAGTCAAACCGTAGAAGCTGTCCATCTTCGTGAAGCTCAGGTACAGTTCGCCATCGACCAAAGCGGGTGGAGCTCGCGGCCCCTCACTGGTGTTGATAACTTCTGCTTCCGCAAAACGAAGAGCGCCGGCATTCGCCGCCTGCTCAAACACATCTATTATTATCGAATTGCCGGTAGAAAATAGCTCGGCAGTCCAGTTGAATATCCGCAAAATATCCGAAGCGCTTAGCTTTATCGCACTGGATACAACTTCTGATTGCGATATCTGATTAATCGAAATTGTTTGATCAGGCTGACCATCTCCGTTCGTGTCAATGTCCACTGAAGTGACATCGGTGTAGAAATTCATCGACTGCAGAACACTGATCAAGCTCATAAGAGTTTCTCCTTAGCGCACAGAAATTTTTTGCCATTCCATCCCATTATTCGCAGACGGAGCATTGTAGAGGTTGCCCTCTTGATCAACGAACAAGAGCCGACAATTTGTGGGTGTAAATATCGGTGCAAGCAAGCAAAGCTCGTTCTGCTTTAAAACGAAATGACCAGAAAAGGCAGAATACGCAACACTCAAACTTGACCCAGATATAACGCTATTTGGGCCAGTTATTTCTAAGCCAAAGCGCGCCTCGCGCAACGTTTCGTGTTCAAATGCTAGCAGAGGCTTTTCATGTATTAATTCAGAAAGTTCTGTCTCAGACAGTGGACGACGACCAGCCAAGCTATCGGGCATTTTGGCCTTTGGGAGATCAATAACTTCGACAGAGTAGCGCGTCGCCAAGTAAATTCCGTAGAGACCAGAATCTGAAAAGTATTTCCAAGCGTTGATAGCTAGGGCAGCCCATGCGACCACACTCGCCAGAAGCAGCCAACGTAGCACTTTCCAAATGCGTCCCACAACAGACACCGAAACTTCATGATTGTTCATATCGCACCTAGCCCAACTTCATTCGGGTTCACCTCACCACACTTCAATTCCGACTTGATGACAATTGCTTGCGGACGACAAGGCCCCAAACGACAGGTCAAAGTGTTGTTTCTCTGCGAGTTCCGACAGAACACTGCGCCATCAACCGAACTGATGGACGAAGCACTTGGCGCATAGAAATTTAACTGGCGACCCCTCACCAAAATTCTCCTCGTACCAATCAGATATTGCGACTATTCTCTCGCTGCATGTTGATCGCTGACATTTAGCCTAGGCGATACAGATACAATAGCGTCGCAAGTCATCCAACGAGTCGGTTCCTTGTCCCCAATTCGTTCAACATGACCGAGTAATTGGTCAAGTCAAGCGGATAGCCTGAATTTCTACAGTGTTTTCTGTTCATTAACCAGTTATCGCTCCCTCCCCGCCTCGCTCGCAGCCTTGCTGATCGGACTGAGCAAATACTGGATGATCCGCCGCCGCCCGGTCTTGATCTCCGCCTGCACCGCCATACCCGGCTGTATTTGGTCGCAGAGTGGAGCCCAATCGGGATCGCCGGGTCGGCAGGGCAGTTCGATCTTCGCGGCGTAAACCAGTCCGGGCTGCACCGGACGGCCGCTCTCGTCGCGCGTGCTACCTGCAGGCTGCTGGTTCTGATCGATCGCATCGCGGCTTATATTGGTTACGGTTCCTTCGATCAGGCCGTAATCGGTGAAGTTGAATGCCTCCAGCTTGACCGCCACGCGCTGACCGACCTTTACAAAGCCGATGTCTTTGTTCTGGACGAAAGCCTCGACTGATATGCCGCTGTTGCAGTTCGCGGCATTGCTTGCATCGCCCGATTTGCACGGGACGATCACCATCAAAGGCTGTGCGGGTTGGACCACGCCTCCCACCGTGCTTACAGCCAGTTGCTGGACCA
>JBATLU010000072.1:0-3183 GCA_049289475.1 Pontixanthobacter sp.
GCAGAGGTCGCGCCTGCAACAGATTGGCCAGATGGCGGCGAGCGGCAATCTGGACGCGGCCAGCAGCACGGCGTTTGCTGGTGGTGACCTCGATATTGGGGCGTCATTGCGCAAAATGTCCGCAGCCGAACAGCGGCAACTGGTCGAGGACGCGGCGGCATGGGCTTATGCGGCGAAAGATCCGCAAACGTGGGAAGCGGGCCGGCAGGACTGGATAAAGCGCGGGTTTGATCCCGGTGATTTTTCAGCGCGTGAACCGCTGCTTTCACGCGCTTTGTCCGTGAAGGAACAGATGGCAATCGACATGCAGCGCGAAAGCGTGGCTAGGTCGCAGGCCAATGCTGATCGCGCATATGCGTTGTCAGCGGCAAAAGACACGGCACAGAACGCACCGTCGCCGACAGGCAACCCAATTGCCGATAGAGAATATTACAAGACGTTCGGCAAGCAGTCCGCCGAACGAGATATTGAGCGCCCGCAGGTTATCCAGAAGGCGCAGGATGCGCTTGATCTCATCCAGCAGATCAAGAACCATGAGGGCTTGGCCGACGCCGTTGGGCCATTACAGGGGCGGTTCGGTCCCGCTTACGGGAGGCAGGCCGACGCAATCGCCCTCATCGAGCAATTGGGCGGCAAGGCGTTTCTTGAGGCTTTCGAAAGCCTGAAGGGCGGCGGTCAGATCACGGAGGTCGAGGGCAAGAAGGCGACGAATGCAATCGCCAGATTGCAGCGCACTCAATCCGAGCAAGGATTCAATACCGCCCTCGATGACCTTGCCAGCGTTGTAGAGGCGGGTCTTGCCCGCGCGCGCAATGCTGGCGCGCCTGCCGCCGTGCCTACCATAGAACCGCCTGAGACGGGGGCCGTAGTTGGTGGATACCGCTACACAGGCGGCGATCCGGCAATTCGAGCGAATTGGGAAAAGGTTGAATGATGGCTGGACCTTGGGAGAAATACGCTAGCGCGGACCAGTCCGGACCGTGGTCAAAGTATGCGTCAGCGGATAGCGCGCGGCAGATAGACCCGCAGAAACGCGCCGCCGCCATGGGCGAGTTAAAGGGCCGTATTGAGGCCCCCAAATCCATGTTGTCCGGCGCGCGCCAAGCTATCGGCGCATCTGTCGAGAACATTGCGCAGGGGCTTACTCTTGGCGCTTCCGATGAAATCCTTGCCGGTCTCCAAACGCCGATTGAGATGGCGTCTGGCGCCATGTCTGGTGAAGATAGCGGTAAAGGTATCCTTGACCGGATTTCCAGCGCATATTCACGCGGTCTTGCATCCGAGCGCGGCCAATTGACGGAATCCAGGCGCCGGAATCCCGTCGCATCGGCAGTCGGAGAACTTGCTGGCGGCATGGTTACAGGCGGCGGGCTTGCAAAAGGCGGTGTAACGCTCTTGAATGCCGCGCGCCCGACTTATGCGTCCATGATCGGGCGTGGTGCCGCAGAAGGCGCTGGATATGGTGCGGTGTACGGCTTCAACACTGGCGAAGGCGTTGACGACAGGCTTTCCAAGGCGGCGACTGGCGCAACGGTTGGGGCGGCTACTGGTGGTGTCGTGGGCGCTGCTGGCGCGCGATCAGCGAGCCGCGCAGCATCGGCTGGTATGCCTACAGCAGAACAGCTAAAGGCCGCGTCCACTGCCGCTTATGATCGAGCCGAGCAGGCCGGCGTCCTGATCGATAAGGGCCGTATAGACAGGATGGTTGCAGATTTGCAAGCGAGGCTTGCAAACGAGGGTGCCGACGCGACATTGCACAGTGGCGTTATCGCGGCATTCAACCGCTTGAAAGCCGAATCTGGAAATCATGTCACGTTCAAGGGCATGGATATATTGCGCCGCGTGGCAAATAGCGCTGGCCGCTCGCTGAATAACCCGGATGAGGGGCGTTTGGCCGGTCACATCGTCGATTCTATCGATGACGTAATGAACAACCTTCGACCTGTTGACGTGATCAGCGGTGATCCGCGCGCGGCCAGCACCGCGATTGTCGAGGGGCGCGAGCTTTGGAAGCGAATGCGCAAGACCGAATTGCTGGATGAACTTCTTACCCGCGCCGAGGATCGTGTCGCGGCGAACTACACGGCGGCAGGGATGCAAACTGCGATCAGGCAGGAATTGCGTACTTTGCTGAACAACAAGAGAAATATTCGCGGGTTCTCGAAAGCCGAAAAAGACATGATGCGGGCTGTGGTTCGCGGGTCCAGCGTGGAAAATCTCATGCGCCATCTTGGCAAATTTGCGCCGCGCGGCGTTGTCGGCGCAACGCTTGGCGGTGGTGCCGGGTATGCGGTTGGCGGGCCGGCTGGCGCAGCAGTTGTATGGGGCGTTGGCGAGGGCGCAAAACAGATTTCCGCCACCATGACGGCAACGAGAATGCGAAACCTTGTTGAAGCGGTTCGCAATGGTGGCCCGCGTGTCCTGAAAAGCCTTCCCGGCGTAGAGCGCCAATTTATCGAGGCAGTCTTGGCTGGCGCGACGCCGATACCAATTGAAATGGCTGCTGCTACGCAAGCAGGTATGCCATCAAATATGCGGTCGCAAGCCCAATAGAAAACTGAACGACCAAGGCCCGCGCGTTTGGGCCGAATATCGGCTCACGTGGCGGATCATTCGTTTCGCCTAACCGCCCGGCATTGTCGGGTTCAATTTCATGAGGTTTCAAGTGGCGCAAACCTTCCAACTTCCTTTGCAACCCGTGCTGGATTCAAACGGCGCTATCGAGGCCGGGGCGAAGCTGTATTTCTACGATGCCGGGACAACTGACGCGCAAACGGTCTATTCGAATTCTGCGCTATCGTCAGCCGTTTCGCAACCGCTTGTCGCCGATAGCGCTGGCCGTGTGCCTCTCACGTACATTGCGACCGGCACTTACAAGGTAGTCATCAAGGACGTGGACGATAATACCATCGCGACCTATGACGACCTTGACACCGGCCTTGGTTCAGCCGGTGGCGATCTGCCCGTCGCTGACGGCGGCACTGGCGCGTCAACCGCCGCTGGTGCGCGAACCAATCTCGCAGCCGCATCACAATCGGAAGTGGATAGTATCGCGACCGATCTTGGCGCCATAGAAACCGCAATCGCGGCCCTTCCCGGTGCCGCGCTTGGCAATATGGCCGGTGCTGACAATGTAGCCATCTCCAATCTTGCTACTGGGTTTGGCGTCGTCCTGTTGAAGCA
>JBATLU010000073.1:0-8291 GCA_049289475.1 Pontixanthobacter sp.
AGCGATCACCGCCGCCGAACCGGTCACCGCCGCCTCCGCCGTAACTGTCGCCGCCGCCAAAATTGCCGCCACCGCCGAACGGATCAAAATTGTCTTCCCCAAAACCGTCGCGCTTGTCACGGCCCCGACCACGGCGCCCTTTATCATAACCCATAATCTAAACTGTACCTTCGTATCTCCGCCCATAGAGCTGCCTGGCAGCGACGCGAGCGGAACACGCACTGCCAAATTGTTAGCGAAGGAATCAAACATTCCCCTCTAACAATCGCCGACTATAGCGTAGAATTATCCTCGGCGCGAATAATTTAATATCGTGACGATCGCTACCCGGATTTTGTGACATTTTCGCAAAACAACCCGATTGCGAAGCGGCAGATGATACGCCAATGCCGAGGGACTCAAGGAGAATGGCCCAAGGAGAATAGAATGAGTGACTTCCGCCCGCTGAATGACGAATTGCTGGCCAGCCCGCAGATCGCATTAGATGATATTACCGAGGCGAAAGCACTGGGCGTATCGCTGATTATCAACAACCGCCCCGACGGCGAAGCGCCTGACCAGATCCCCGGTGCTGAGATCGAGACCGCCGCAAAGGCCTGCGGCATCGATTACGTTGCCATTCCAGTCACACAGGCCGGTTTCAGCCAGCCGCAGGTCGATGCCATGCGCGCTGCTATGGACGGCGCAACGGGCAAAGTTCTGGCCTATTGCCGCTCTGGAACGCGCTCGACATTCCTGTGGTCTTTGGCCGAAGCAAAACAGGGCACGACGCCTGACGAAATTGCAGCAGCAGCGGCGGCGGCAGGCTACGATGTTGCGCCGATTCGCCCGGCTATCGAGATGCTGTCCAATCAGTCAGGTAGCTAAACGCCAGATTTTTACTGCCTAAAGTCTAGCGGCGGCTTGCGATCGCCGAGCAATGATTGGTAAACATAGCCGGGTCCGCGATCACTCTCAAATTCAGCTTTCGCAGCAGCTTGCAAGTCGGGATTGGTGAACAATTCTACCGCCATCAAAGCCATCGCTTTGGCGGCAAATTGCGCGCCTTTTGCGCCAATCGAATGCCCACTTGCGGCCGCTGACTGCCAGCTATGTGCACTCGTTCCCGGGACCCATGTCGCGGCTCTCAAGCTGACGGTCGGGGTCGCCCACGACACATCGCCGACATCTGTTGATCCGTAACCCAATGTTACTTCATAAGGTTTGATCGTGCCCACGTCCTCAAGCGGCTTGGCCGCATCGCCAAGGCTGGCCGAAAGCTCCTTCGCCCAAGCCGTTTCCTCATCCGTGTAAGTAATACCGCCAAGCTGTTGGAGCTTTGCATCGAGTGCTTTTTGCAGAGTCTCGTTGACCAGCTTTGGATTGTTGCCGTGGATGATTTCCCAGTCCACCGTGGTGCCGGTGCCAAGTGCGGCGCCCGTGGCCGTTGCTTCCAGCCGGGTCCACAATGCGCGCACTTCATCCGCATCTGAATGACGGACATAATAGAAGACCTCGGCAAAATCGGGCACAACATTGGGGGCGGCCCCGCCTTCGGTAATCACATAATGGATGCGTGTATCCATCGTGGTATGTTCGCGCATCAGATTGACCATCATGTTCATCGCTTCGACCCCGTCGAGCGCAGACCGACCCCTTTCGGGCGCACCCGCGGCATGGGCTGAAATACCGTGGAAGCGGAATTTGGCGGATCGATTGGCCAAAGTAGTCCGGGCTGCCGCGGAATTCTCGTCGTCAGGATGCCAATCAACGGTGAAATCGACATCGTCAAACAGGCCGGCGCGCACCATATAGACTTTGCCCGAACCGCCTTCTTCGGCAGGGGTACCATAGAGCCGAACGCGGCCCGGCGTACCCGTGGCCTCAAGCCATTGTTTTATCGCGATTGCAGCTGTCAGCGAGCCCGCGCCAAACAGATTATGGCCGCAAGCATGTGCTGCGTGTTTATCATCCACCACATCGCGCGTCGGCGCATTCGATTGGCTTATGCCGGGCAGCGCATCAAACTCTGCGAGCAGGGCAATCACCGGGCCGCCTTCGCCCCACTCGGCGACAAATGCCGTGGGTATGTCTGCCACACCCCGACGCAGCGAAAACCCTTCCATTTCCAATTCGGCTTTGAGCAATCCGCTCGATTTGAGCTCGAGATAGCCAAGCTCGGCATAGTCCCAAATCTCTTTCGCAACGCGTGCTGTGCGCTCTTCCTGTGCCGAAACTGCGGCAATTGGATCGACTGTGACCGCCTCTTGCGCGGCCAGCGAATGGCCGCTCAATCCGGCTATTGCGACCAACATTGTTCTGGAAATAATCGCGCCAAGCTTCATAGTCTTCACCCCTTTCTCCGCACTTTATCCTGCATGATGCAGCATGCAAGTCTCGACGCAAACTTACATTTATGTCAGTAGCAGCACGATGGAACAGTTTGTGCAGATCGGCATCTCGCTTGTCGCGATTCTCGCATTGGCCTGGCTTGCCAAATCCATGGAGCTTGGCGGCGACCAGCGAATCCGCAGCGAAGAACGTGCACGCGAACTGGCCGATGAAGTTGTCAGCGGGTTCGAGCCGGTTGATATCGCAATCGACAAGGCTGGCTACGGCGCTCTGCTGCGCGATGCGAGTGGACGCATAATTGTGCTGCGCCGTCATGGATCGCATTTTGCCGGCCGCCTGCTGGAACGCCGCCCCGACGCACGGCTTGATCAGGAATTTCTTACCATCGCTGCGGATGACAAGCCATTTGGTTCGGTCACCTTGCATTTGGGTGCCAATGCGCAAATCTGGGCCGCCAGCCTGCGCCGTATGAAGACACAAACCGATGCCTGATTTTTCACCCACCGAATTTGCCGTGCCAGCCTTTGTGTTGCTGGTGCTGATCGAAATGGTCTGGGCGCGCAAGCGTCGGTCCGAAGCCTACGAACCGCGCGACACGCTGATTTCGCTGGCCTTCGGGCTAGGTAGTACCATTGCCGGCGCGCTGTTTGGCGGCCTCGCGCTGTTGGTATTCTTCAAACTGTATGATTACCGCCTGATCGATTTCGGGGAGGAGTGGTGGCAGATTTGGTGGCTGTGGCCGCTATGCTTCGTGCTCGATGATCTGGCCTATTACTGGGTCCACCGCGCGGGCCACCGGATTCGCTGGTTCTGGGCCGCGCATGTGAACCATCATTCCAGCCAGCATTACAACCTCAGCACGGCTTTGCGCCAGTCGTGGACCGGTGCCTTTACGCTTGGTTTTGCGTTCAAACTTCCATTGGTTCTGCTCGGTTTCCACCCGCTGATGATTGTGATCGTGGGCGGGTTCAATCTAATTTATCAATTCTGGATTCACACCGAAGCAATCGGCAAGATGCCGCGCTGGTTCGAAGCGGTGATGAATACGCCAAGCCACCACCGGGTCCATCATGCGACCAACCCGCTCTATCTCGACCGCAATTATGCGGGAGTGTTCATCATCTGGGACCGGATGTTCGGCACGTTTCAAGTCGAGGTTGAGGGAGAACGGATCCGCTACGGCATCGTCAAACAACTCGGCAGCTTCAATCTCTTATGGGCAGCATTCCACGAATGGATTGGGATTTTCCGCGACCTGTGGAGCGCTCCGTGGCGGCATAAATTGTCCTATCTCTTGCGCGAACCCGGCTGGAGCCATGACGGCAGCCGCGAGACGTCCGAGATAATTCGCGAGCGTTGGTTACAGCACCGTGGTCTTGCACCGGCGAGTGTTGCCGCCGATGTAGCCACTAACAGTAACCCGAATGGAGAGGCGGCTTAACCGCGTCCCGACAAGGAGAGGTCATGCAGGAATTCGATTATGTCGTCATTGGCGGCGGAAGTGCGGGCAGCGCGGTAGCCGGACGGCTGGCCGAATATGGCAAACACAATGTCTGCTTGCTCGAGGCGGGCGGGCGCAACGACAATTTTCTGGTCAAAACCCCTGGCATGATGCCGTTCTTGCTCAAGAACGCCAATTACCGTTTTGAAACGGTGCCGCAAAAGGGACTGAACGGCCGGATCGGCTATCAACCGCGCGGTAAAGGCCTGGGTGGTTCCTCTGCGATCAATGCGATGGTCTATATTCGCGGAAACAAATGGGATTACGACAATTGGGCAGCAATGGGCTGCGACGGCTGGTCCTATGACGATGTTCTGCCATTCTTTAAATATGCCGAGAGCAACCAGCGCGGTGGTGATGAATTTCATGGCGGCGAAGGCCCGCTGTTTGTGTCTGACCAAACAGCGGTCAACCCGACCAGCACCGCCTTTGTCGGCAGCGCGGCGGCGCTGCAATTGCGCACCACGGATGATTTTAACGGTGAACGTCAGGACGGCTTCGGCATTTATCAAGTGACCCAGCGAAATGGCGAACGTTGGTCCGCGGCACGCGCCTATATCGAGCCGTTGCGCGACATGGCCAATCTCGACATCCGCACCAATACACTGGTTGAAAAACTGATTGTAACAGAAGGCCGCGTTACCGGCGTTGCCATCAAGCGCGGGCGCAAGCGCGAGGTCATCAAAGCGCGCGGCGGTGTAATCCTGTCCGCCGGTGCATTCAATTCACCGCAAATCCTGATGGCGTCGGGCATCGGTCCGGCCGCACATCTGCGCGAACACGGCATTGATGTAGTCCACAATGCGCCCGAGGTCGGCAACAATCTGCAAGATCATATCGACTATGTTTCGAGCTGGGAAACCGAATCCAAAGACCCAATCGGAGACAGTCTTGCAGGAACCGCGCGGATGGCGCGGGCGATTGTCGAGCATCGCCGCAAGCGCACCGGCATTATGACCACTCCCTATGCCGAAGCCGGCGGGTTCTGGTCGGTCATGCCCGATGCGCCCGCGCCCGATGTGCAGTGGCATTTCGTTCCCGCCATGCTCGAAGATCACGGGCGCGAGAAAGTGAAAGGCCACGGTTTCTCGCTTCACGCCTGCGTGCTGCGCCCCGAGAGCAAAGGCACGGTCCGGCTCAATTCACCCGACACCAAGGACGCGCCGCGAATCGACCCCAATTTCCTTGATGATGAGCGCGATATGGCGGTGCTGCGGGCGGGTGTGCGTTTGTCGCACCGGATTGCCGAGGCATCGCCGCTGGCCGATTATGCGCCGAAGGACCGTCATGCGGTCGATTTGAACGATGATGATGCGCTTGATGCAATGATCCGCAGCCGCGCTGACACGGTGTATCACCCAGTCGGCACCTGCCGGATGGGCAGCGACGTCAGCAGCGTGGTGGACACAAGATTGAAGGCGCGCGGTCTCAACGGTCTATGGATTGCCGATGCCAGCGTGATGCCCAAAATCGTTAGCGGCAACACCAATGCGCCGAGCATTATGATCGGCGAACGCTGCGCGGATTTCCTGATGAAAGGCTGATCAGGCGCAGATGCGTCAGAGCGCTTTGGTCATAGTTGCGAGCGGCACCGGAACCGCGCCATTGGTGTCGCACCATTCGCTTTCAATCGCATAGCCGCATTGGAGATAGAACGGCTTGCCCGCCAAGGTCGCCGCCATCTCCAGCGCGAGGAAGCCCTCGGCCTTCGCTGCGCTCTCGGCCGCACTGATAACCATCCTTGCTACACCTTTGCGCGTATGGCCGGGATGGGTGTACATCGCGCGAATGCGCGCGCGCTCGGTCTGCGGGTCAAGCAGGCGCGGATCGCGCCCCGCGCTATGGTTGCCGCCATAGAGCGTCGCGCGGCGTGACCAGCCGCCGCAACCAGCCAATTCCCCATCTTCAAATACGCAAAAATAGGTGCCATCTTCGATAAGTTGCAGATCAAGCCCCATCCCGGCGCGCGAGGCGGCAATCTGATCAGGATCGAGATAACCTTTCTGCAATTCGCCAATCGCAAGATCCATCAGCTGCTTGATCGGTTCTGCATCTTCCAATCTGGCAATGGCGATGGTCAGCATGGTGGTCCCTCGAATTCCGGCTTTCCCGCTTCAATCACAGACATCCAAACACCACAAACAAAAAAGGGGCCGGAGCAAAAGCCCCGGCCCGTATAGTGGTGTTCGCAGGAGGAACGTGTGCGGCGGGAACGGGAGGGGAGAGAGAGTCTCCCGACCCCGCCGTACCTTTTGACCCCGAGGGGTATCAGTTGTAGGCGCGTTCGCCGTGTTCGCCGATGTCGAGACCTTCTTGTTCGACTTCGGGGGTGACGCGCAGGCCGATGGTGGCCTTCACGATGAAGGCGACAATTGCGGTGCCGATACCGGCCCATGCAATTGCGACAAGCACCGCAATGATCTGTGTCGTGACTTGGCTCGACATCACATATTCAGCTGCATCGCCCGGTCCGCCAAGCGCTGGCGAATAGACAATGCCGGTGCCGATGGCGCCGACGATACCGGCCACACCGTGGATCCCGAACACATCAAGCGAATCGTCATAGCCGAGTTTCGCTTTGAGTTTGGATACAGCGTAATACGCCACGACCGATGCAATGATACCAAGAACAATCGCGCCGAACGGTCCGCTGTTACCAGCCGCCGGAGTGACGGCGACGAGGCCGGCAATGACGCCCGAGCAGAAGCCGAGAGCCGAGCCCTTGTGACCAGCCAGCTTTTCCATCAGCATCCATGCGAGGGCGCCGGCAGCCGTGGCAACGAAGGTGTTGATCATCGCCAGACCGGCTGTGCCGTCAGCTTCGAGTTCGGAACCGGCGTTGAAGCCGAACCAACCCACCCACAGCAGACCTGTACCGATCATGGTCATGACCAGCGAGTGCGGCGGCATGGGTTCGGACGGATAGCCTTTGCGCTTGCCAAGGAACATCGCGAGCACCAGCGCCGAGACACCGGCGTTGATGTGCACCACGGTGCCACCAGCAAAGTCGAGAGCGCCCATGTCGAACAGCAGACCGCCAGTGGCCCATACCATGTGAGCGATGGGGAAATAGACGATCGTCAACCAGATTGCGGTGAACATCATCACAGCGGAGAATTTCATCCGTTCCACCGTCGCACCCAAAACCAGCGCTGCGGTAATAGCGGCAAAGGTCATCTGGAAGCTGACAAAAACATATTCGCTGATGACTTCGTCAGAGAATGTCGCCGCCGTGCTGTCGGTGGTTACACTGGAGAGGAAATAGCTGCCCCCGCTAACGAATTTGCCAAGCAGACCTTCGTAGCTGGTTGCACCAAACGAGAGTGAATAACCCCACATGACCCAGATTAGCATCGCAAGCGTTGCAGCGCCGCCAATTTGGGTCATGGTGCTGAGCATGTTCTTCGAACGGGTCAGACCGCCGTAGAACAGTGCCAGACCCGGCAGGATCATTAGCAGAACCAGAATAGTCGAAGTCATCATCCAGGCATTGTTGCCCGGATTGGCGACAGCAGGCGCTGCCTCGGCTGCGGCGGCTGCCACAGCAGGGGCAGCTTCTGCAACTGCTTCGGCGGCCTCTTGGGCAAATGCGGTGGTGGCAGCAAACATGGATGCGCCAAGCACCCCTGCGCCGCAGAGAATTTTGCGGATCATGGAAGTTTCCTTCATGTCAGTGGCGGCGATCATAGCGCCGTGTCCCCGGTTTCACCGGTGCGGATGCGCGTTGCGCCTGCAAGGTCGAATACAAAAATCTTGCCGTCACCGATCGCATCGGTGCTGGCAGTGTCCTTGATCGTTTCGACCACTTGTGCAGCGATATCGTCGCTTGCGGCAATTTCCAGCTTCACCTTGGGAAGCATGTTGGTGGAATATTCGGCTCCGCGATAAATCTCGGTTTGGCCCTTTTGGCGGCCAAAACCTTTGACTTCGGTTACGGTCATACCCGCAACGCCGATGGCGCCGAGCGCTTCACGCACTTCGTCGAGCTTGAATGGCTTAATTACGGCGATGATGAATTTCATCCTTGCCCCCTGCTTGCTTACCGGTCCGTTACCGGCTTCGCACATGCAGCAAAAGCCGTGCCAGAATCAAAAAACACCCAATTCGGGCGGGTTAAGCGCTCTACAGGTGAATATCGTCGCCCGAAACATGCTCAATAATTAAGCAATGGTTAAATAATGGGCAGTGAAAGTGTGGCAAATACCGGCAAATGGTCCGATGCCTGCGCCGACAAGGCGCTGTGATGCGCGCCCGATGCGCCGCTTTGCCAATCACGAGAAGCAACAATACGGTCAAGCGAGGCAATCGGTTGGCGGCTGGGGAAACTGCGGCCCAGCGCGATCATCTGCCAATCCTCAGCAAACTCCTGCATTGCGCCGCTTTGCAGCCCCCACTGGTTGAAATCGCCCATCAGCACGGTCGGACACTCCGCCCCGCACGCGCCCACATGGTCCAGCAC
>JBATLU010000074.1:0-10037 GCA_049289475.1 Pontixanthobacter sp.
TACCCGGTCTGGAAATTGCGGGCGAGGTCGTGGCACTCGGTGGCGGAGTGACGCCAGAAGCCATCGGGCAGCAGGTCTGCGCCTTGTTGACCGGGGGCGGTTATGCGCAATATTGCCTCGCCAAATATGCCCACTGCCTGCCGGTTCCCGAAGGGCTGCCAATGGCCGAGGCCGCAGCCTTGCCCGAAACCATGTTTACCGTTTGGCACAATGTGTTCGAACGCGGATGGGCGACGCAGGGTGAAACATTGCTGGTCCATGGCGGCACCAGCGGCATTGGTACCATGGCGATCAAGCTGGGCAAGGCGTTCGGCCTCGACGTGATTGTGACCTGCGGAGACGATTCCAAATGCGCCGCAGCCCGTTCAATTGGCGCCGATCATGCGATCAATTACAAGACTGCCGATTTTGCCGAAGCGGTGAAGAGCATCACCGGCGGCAAAGGTGTCGAGCTGGTGCTCGATATGGTGTCGGGTGACTATGTCGCGCGCAATCTCGCCTGTCTTGCCGAGGATGGCCGCCATGTCACCATCGCGGTTCTAGGCGGGATGCAGGCGGAATTGAATATGGCGTATATCATGGCGCGGCGTCTGACATTGACCGGATCGACCCTGCGCGCGCGACCCGATGAATTCAAAGCACTGCTGTGCGACGAAATTGCCCGCAGCGCATGGCCGCTGGTTGAAGAGGGCAAGCTGCACCCGGAAATGGACCGGATTTTCCCGCTAGACCAAGCCGCCGCCGCACATGCCCATATGGAAGCGGGCGATCATATCGGCAAAATAGTGCTGGAGATTGATCATGGCTGATGCGCTTACGCTCCACGAAGATCCCCGCAGCGGCAATTGCTACAAGATCAAGCTGACGGCCGCGCTGCTCGGACTGGATCTGAGCATCAAGCAATATGATATTTTGAAGGGTGAAACCCGCACGCCAGAATTTATGGAGAATGTGAACCCGCAAGGGCGTATTCCCGTGCTCCAGATCGGGAACCGGTTTCTGCCTGAAAGCAATGCCGCCTGCTGGTATCTGGCCTCAGGCTCGCATTTGATTCCGCAAGACCGGTTCGAGCAGGCCGAAATGCTGCGCTGGATGTTCTTCGAACAATATAGCCATGAGCCCAATGTGGCGACGCTGCGTTTCTGGTTCCAATTCGTCGGCGAGACGAATTTATCCGACCAGCAGCGGGCACAGATTACGGCAAAACGTATTGCCGGAACTGACGCGCTACAGTTGATGAATACCCACCTCGCCGCTCGCGAATGGATGACGGGAAATCAGCTGAGCCTCGCCGATATTGTGCTCTATGCCTATACCCATGTGGCCGAAGGCGGCGGGTTTGCGCTGCAGGACATGCCCAATATTCTGCGCTGGATCGAACGATTGGAATGTCAGCCCGGCTTTGTTGCGATGTCGTGACACATGGGACTCGATTTGACTCTGTTTCGTCACTGAAGTGAGAAGCTGGTGTCACAAAATGCTGCCATGACTGTGATCGAACACAGGCATTACGGGAGCAGCCGCATTGGCCGAACAGCAAGACATTGGACTATCAATTGATCTGTCCGGAATCGACAATGTTTCCAATTTCCCCCTTCTCCATCCACTTTTACTCCAACCAACTGTGCCTGAGACCCCGTCAGGCGCACGGCGAAAATTCCGGACGATCTGGATCAGCGATGTGCATTTGGGCACCAAGGGCTGCAACGCCGAACTTCTGATTGATTTTCTCGACAACACTGACAGCGAAACCATGTATCTGGTGGGTGATATTATTGATGGCTGGCGGTTGAAAAAGAAGTTTTACTGGCCTGCCGCGCACAATGATATTGTCTGGCGTATTCTAAAACGCGCAAAACGCGGAACGCGGATTGTCTATATTCCCGGCAATCATGACGAGATGATCCGCCCATTCGCCGGTATGAATTTCGGCGGGGTAGAAATCATGCGTGCCGCATTCCACGATACTGCGGACGGCCGCAGGCTAATGGTTCTGCATGGTGACGAGTTTGACACCATCATGTTGGCGCATCGCTGGCTCGCCTTTGTTGGTGATGCGCTATACCATCTGGCGATGGGGCTCAACATATGGGTCAACCGCTTCCGCAGAGCCTTTGACCTGCCTTATTGGTCGCTTTCGAAGATGGCCAAGCACAAGGTAAAGAACGCGGTCGAATTCATTTCCCGTTACGAAGAAGTCGTCGCCCGTGCCGCTGGCGAGCGCGGCGTTGACGGAGTTGTGTGCGGCCACATTCACACCGCCGAGATCCGCGAGTTCGACGGCATCGCCTATTATAATGACGGCGATTGGGTGGAGGGGTGCAACGCGCTGGTCGAGCATTTTGATGGCCGCATCGAATTGCTCCATTGGCCAGAAGAAATCGCCAATCGCCGCCCAGAAACAAACGAAGGCGATGGGGAACAGGCCATCAGCAAGGCCGCAGCATGAACCGACTTTCCGGGTATTTGCCAGATTTCACGCCACTGCATCCCTATCCGAGCCGGATCGCTATAATCTCCGATGCATGGGCACCGCAGATGAACGGTGTCGTGCGCACGCTGACGACGACGTGTGAAATTTTGCGCGAGCGGGGTCATCAAGTGGCGGTCATTTCACCTGATATGTTCGCGTCTTTACCATGTCCAACATATCCAGAAATCCGCCTTGCCTTGACGAGACCCGGCGTGGTTGCCCGGTTGATAGAGCAACAAATCCCCGATGCCGTCCATATTGCAACTGAAGGGCCGCTTGGCCTTGCAGCCCGGCGTTACTGCACGGCAAGAAAAGTACCCTTTACCACGGCCTATCACACGCAGTTCCCCGATTATTGCGCGCGGCGGACACCTATCAGTGCGAGCACCTTTTGGCGGTATATTCGCTGGTTCCATGGCGCCGCAGAAAGGATCATGGTTTCCACACCAAGCATCGGTAAGGAATTGCGCAGCCAAGGCCTAAGCCGCTTGCATCATTGGAGCCGCGGAGTGGATCTGGAATGCTTTACGCCGGCGGCTTTGCCTCCGATCGAATATGCCAACTTACCTCGCCCAATTCAGCTCTATGTCGGGCGGATTTCGGTCGAGAAAAATCTCGAAGCGTTCTTGTCCACTTCCTATCCCGGCAGCAAAGTTGTTGTGGGCGATGGTCCGGAAATGGCGCGACTGAAGGCACGGTTTACTGACGCATATTTCCTCGGGAAGCGCTCGGGAGCCGAATTGGCTGGCTGTTATGCCGGGGCCGACGTCTTTGTGTTTCCAAGCAAGACAGACACATTTGGTTTGGTTATGATCGAAGCGCTGGCCTGCGGAACGCCAGTTGCCGCATTTCCGGTGACTGGCCCGATTGACATTGTGACCGAGGCTACCGGTGCTCTGTCGGAGAATCTGGATCGGGCGATCGCCGCCGCTTTATACAGCCGCCGCCGGGATTGCGCAGAATATGGCGCGTCGTTCAGCTGGGAAACAGCAACTGACCAGTTCGTTGGCGGTTTGACCAAACTACGGCAGGATTCGTTGATCGCAGCCTAAACGCTTGCCCAATGGGCGGGCTTGCCCTAGATCGCGCTACACACGGCCGCTCCGCAAGGGGCGGCCCTATTATTTTTGACGGAGATTTCACTCGTGGCCCAAACACAGCCCAAACCGCTGATGCCGCATGCAACTGCAACCTGGCTGATCGACAATACGTCGCTAGGTTTTGAACAGATTGCCGAATTCTGCGGTCTGCATATCCTCGAAGTGCAGGCGATGGCCGACGATTTGGCGGGCAGCAAATATACCGGACGCGATCCGCTCCATTCGGGCGAGTTGACGCAGGCTGAAATTGACCGAGGTCAGGCCGATCCGGCCTATAGCCTGGTGATGCAAAAGGCTCCGGTCGAAGTGACCCGGACCAAGGGACCGCGCTATACGCCGGTATCCAAGCGCCAAGACAAGCCCGATGGTATCGCATGGATTTTGCGCAACCACCCCGAGATTTCGGACGCGCAGATCGGCAAGCTGATCGGCACGACGCGTAACACTATCGGTGCAATCCGTGAGCGGAGCCACTGGAATATCCAGAACATCCAGCCGAAGGATCCGGTAACTTTGGGCCTGTGTTCGCAGCGTGAACTTGATGCTGTGGTCGCCAAGGCGGCGAAGAATATCGTTCCTGTCGAGGGCGCAGAAGATGCCGATGAACCGGTTGCAGCCAAGGGCCCGAGCGACCGCGAGAAGCTGATTGCCGAATTGCACGCCGAGCGCGACGCAGCCGACAAAGCAGCATCCGATGCAGCGCAAGAGGCAGAAGCTGCCGCATGGCTTGAAGCCAAGCGCGCAGGCGAAGCTGAAGGCAATACACCCGAATAAGCGGCGAATCGGGGGTGCAAGCGGTTGAGATTCTTGCCGCTTGCACCCATTTCCCCTTGCTGTAGCAGGCATCCTGCGGCATCAAACTTACATGGATGTAAGTAGCGCCAGCAATCCCTTTGCCGAGATTCAATACCACCACCCTACGGCGTGGGACACGGTATTCGAACCCATGGCGCTGCCTGACATGCTCGCCCGAAGCGCCCGCCGAGCGCCCGATGCGCCGCTCGCGCATTTCATGGGGCGCAGCTTTACCTATCGCGAACTCTTCGGTGATGCGCAGCGCTTTGCGCTGGCGCTAAAGGCACGCGGAATCGGTTCGGGTGACCGGATCGGACTGTTCCTGCCCAATGTCCCGCTGTACATCTCGGCCTATTACGGGGCGATGATGGCGGGCGCGGTGGTGGTCAATTTCTCGCCGCTTTATTCAGTCGAGGAACTGGCGCAGCAGGTTAAGGATTCGGGCACCCGCATTCTGGTGACTGTTGATGTGCCCGAACTGTTCGGCACCGCAGAGAAGGTCCTGCACGGCTCGGGGCTGGAATCGCTGATCGTCGGGCAGCTATCCGCGATGTTACCCCCGCTCAAAGGGCTGGCAATGAAATTGCTGGCGCGCAGCAAGATCGCCAAAATATCGTTTTCGGATGATGTGCTGCGCTGGGCCGATGTTCTTGCTGATGGGAATAAGGTACTAAGGCGCGAGGTCGCGCACCCTGATTTTCCGAAGATTGACCCGACCGATCTGGCACTGCTGCAATATACCGGCGGTACCACAGGCGCGCCCAAAGGCGCCATGCTCAGCCACGCGAATCTGTCGGTCAATGCCCAGCAAGTTGCGTCGATCAATCCCTTCGGCGATCCGCAGGGCGAAGTGTTTATGGGCGCGCTGCCGATGTTCCATGTCTTTGCCAACACCGCCTTGCTCAACCATGCGGTGGTGACTGGCGCGTCGATTGCGATGGTGCCGCGGTTCGAAGTGGCGCAGGTGCTGGAGACGATTGGTAAGTACCGAGCAACCGGCTTTCCCGGCGTGCCGACGATGTTCCAAGCCTTGCTTGATAGTCCCAAGCTTGCAAGCAGCGATTTGTCGTCGCTCAAAGTGTGTATTTCGGGCGGCGCTCCGCTCGCCGCGCCGTTGCGGGAGAAATTCGAGGCGCAAACCGGCGTACGAGTGGTAGAGGGTTATGGTCTGACCGAAAGTTCGGGCGTGGTTTCGGCCAACCCTTACCAAGGTCTGCGTAAGTCGGGTACCATCGGGCAAGTTGTGCCGGGCACTTTGATTCGCTTTATCGACAAGGAAGATCCGACAAGGCCCGCCCCCGAAGGTGAGCCGGGCGAACTCATTATTCGTGGTCCGCAAATCATGGGCGGATATTGGAACCGGCCAGAAGCTGCGGCGACGGCATTTGTTATGATTGACGGCGAACCATGGCTGCGCACTGGCGATATTGCGCTGTGCGACGAGGATGGCTTCATCCAGATCGTCGATCGCAGCAAGGATATGATCGCGGTTGGCGGGTTCAAAGTCTTCCCCAGTCAGGTTGAGCACGTGCTGCTGGAAAATGATGCGGTAAAGGAAGCGCTAGTGCTGGGAATGCCCGACGAATATCTCGGCGAAACCCCGCATGCTTATGTGACGCTGAATGAAGGCGGCGCTGTTACGGAGGACGATCTGGCCGCATGGCTCAATGCCCGCGTGGGCAAGCACGAGCGCGTTACGAAAGTCGTTATTCGCGATGCCCTGCCCAAAACGATGATCGGCAAACTGGACCGTAAAGCGCTTCGCGCGGAAATCACACCCGCGTAGAACTGACTAGATGGGATTTTCCAGCGCCTGAAGCGGCCAGCGAGGCGTCAGTTGGCGAGCGTCAGCTTCGGTTCGTCATCGCTGCCAGCGCGGGCCGCGCCCTTGGCCGCGGCATTGCCGGAACTTTGCGGCGCGAATTTACCCTCGACCACGGCGCCCTGCTCGATTGTCAGCGCATCGTAATGGACATCGCCGTGGATTTTTGCGGTTTTCAGGATCACCAATTCGCGCGCGGTAATCGATCCGGTCAAAGTGCCCGCCAGCCGCGCGGATTCGGCCTGAACCGCACCAGCCAGAACGCTCGATTCGCCTTGAACCAGCGACGCGCAGGTGATGTCGCCATCGATCCGGCCATCGACGTGCAATTCGGTCGATGCAGTGACATCACCGCGAATCGTTACATCGGATCCGATGACGGAAAAGGTTGAACTGCCCGCCATCGCTCTACTGGCTTGCTTTGCTGGCAGAGCCGTTCGCTCTTGCTTCTTCGAGAACATGGGGGGCTTTCTCCAGAAAGGGGCGCGGATTTACTGCGCGGTCATTGATGCGCACTTCAAAATGAAGATGCGGGCCGGTTGAACGACCGGTGCTGCCGATTGCACCGATTACGTCCCCGGCGGCTACGTCTTGCCCCACTCTTGCCGCGAATTTCGACATATGCGCGTAACGTGTCAGCATGCCATTGCCGTGGCTGACTTCGACCACATTACCATAGCCCGATTTGCGCCCGACGAAGCTTACCCGGCCCTTGGCTGCAGCATATATCGGTGCGCCAATCGGCCCTCTGAAATCGAGACCGCTGTGCATTGCACCAGCACCGGTGAATGGATCGCGGCGATAGCCATAGCTCGAGGTGACCATTTCAACATGTGCGGGGGCGACCTGCGGAATGCTTTCCAGCCCGCGCTCCAGCGCAGCCATACGGTCCATGCTGGCGCCGAGGCGTTCGAAGCGGGGGTCCAATTTGCTGCCCGAACCACTCGATAGCCGTTCCAGCGGACCACCCATTGCCGATACATCGGGCTTGTTTTGCATGGCTGCCGGATTGAGACCGAGCTGGCGGATGGCATTTGCCGCCCTTGCCGCACGGCGGTCGGCATAACGAGTCAGGCGTTCTACCAGTACCAATTGGCGCGCTTCGATTTCCGCCAGCTGGCCTGCTTCGGGGATAAGAGCGCTGACTTTGGAAACCGTTTTGTCTGCTTCGCTCGACGAATTGCTAACCGTTTCGCCTTCCTTGGCGACATTGGCATCATCGGGCAGAACCGACGCGGTCGCCGCTTCGAGGAAGTCTTGCCGCGCGCCGAGGTCGCTGGTTACTTTGCCCAGATCATCGGCATATTCAGCGACCCGCTCTTCCGCCGTCGCAACCTTGGCTTCGCGTTGTAGGAGTGAGGAGCGGTCAGCCTGCGCCTGATACTGGCTCCACGCCATAACTGCCATCGATATGGCCCAGCCAAGCAGGGCAACTACGGCTATCGCGGCAGCAGTTTTCTGCATGCCGGAGGAAATCTTGATAAAACGAACCTGGCCTTGCGACCGCATGAAGAATTCGCGATCCGGGAACCATTCCGCCAGACGGCGCGTTAAACCGCCTGAAGTTGCGTTGCTGCTCAAAATGTACCCCACGACCCTAAATCTTTTCGTGAGGGGCGGCTAGCATGCGCAAATCTTACGGTCGAATCGGTTAAGCTTAACGAGGGGCGAGTCGATGGACTCGCGGGGTGAAGCGTTGTTTTTTGCGCAATCGCAGCCGAAATAGCGCAATCGAATCGATTGCGCTTCCGATTCGCGGCTGGCCGTTTCCAATCGGATTTGGGCAAATAGCCGGTTACAGCATAGCCGATTCTTGCATTGCTCGCCGCCATGGCCAAGCAGCGATGGAGGCGATATTGACGCCAATAGCGGCAACGAAGAAGGCGTGATGTAATGCGGACCGGTCTATTGGGAGGCAGTTTCAATCCGGCGCATGGCGGCCACCGCCGGGTGTCCCTCTTTGCGCTGGAGGCGCTGGGTCTGGATGAAGTCTGGTGGCTGGTTTCTCCCGGAAATCCGCTCAAGCCGAAACGCGGCATGGCTCCGCTCAGCGCCCGTTTCCGCTCCGCAATGGTGCAGGCGCGGCGTGCCCCGATCAAAGTCAGTGCAATCGAGCAGCAATTGGCGACACGATTCACTGTAGATACGATTTCCAAGCTTCAGCGCCGCTACCCCAAACGCGAATTTGTGTGGCTAATGGGCGCAGATAATCTCGCCCAGTTTCACCGCTGGCGGCACTGGCGGCAGATTGCCCGCACAATCCCGATTGCGGTAATTGCCCGCCCAGGCTATGATGACAAAGCTTTCGCCAGTCCCGCGATGGCTTGGCTCCGGCGCTATCGTGTGTCGGCAGCGCGTTTCAAAAATGGGGCCATAGGGAGCGCACCGGCACTGGTGACCTTGCATTTTGACCCTGATTCTCGCTCGGCAACGGCCATTCGCCGTGCTGATCCGGATTGGGCATCACGCTATACCGCTATTTTGCCGCGCGATCAGGTAACCCATAAAAATATTTCGGCCGAAAAGAGCGCGTCTGACGCATGATAACCCCCTCGCCTTCTTCCCGGCCAAAACCAACATCCCCATATAATTCCCGGAGTATAGATACCGCCGATGAATCAGGCGCAAACCCCTTCTTCGCCCCCTCGCGGGCCTATCGGAACCGTAAACACCATGTCTGACACTGAATTGCCCCAAATCGAGGCTGAACCGGGCACGCCGCTGGCCGTGGTGCTCAAGCAGCTGGATGATGACCAGGCGCAGGATATCGTCACCATTCCGCTGGCGGGCAAATCCACTATTGCTGACCATATGGTGATCGCGTCGGGCCGTTCGACCCGGCAGGTGGCAACGATGGCGCAAAAACTGGCAGAACAGCTCAAGCGAGAAGGACATGGGCCAGTCCGTCTGGAAGGTCTGCCTGCCGCCGATTGGGTTCTGGTCGATGCAGGCGATGTGGTGGTGCATCTGTTCCGCCCCGAGGTCCGCAGTTTCTACAATCTGGAGCGTATGTGGGCCTTTGGTGACGCCCCTCCCGTTGCGGCTGGCACAGCCTAAGGCTGCTGTCTGCACGAGTGAGGAGTTCATGCTGCTGCATGTCATTGCGCGGGGAAAAATCGCTCGCTCTCCCGAGGCTGAATTGGTGGCGCGTTATGAAAAGCGCATTGTGTGGCCGCTTAAGCTGACCGAACTGCCCGAAACGGGCGGGCGGATTGCGGACCCGCAAACGCCGTTCAAAACAATTTTGCTCGATGAGCGCGGCAAGCAGTATAATTCGGCAGACTTCGCCGATTTGCTCGGCGGCTGGCGCGATCAGGGTATCCGTGAAACCCGGTTTGTGCTCGGCGCTGCTGATGGCCATTCGCCCGAAGTACGCGCCGGGGCCGATGTACTTTTGGCATTCGGCAAGGCAACCTGGCCGCATCTGTTGGCGAGGGCGATGCTGCTTGAACAGATTTACCGCGCGACCGCCATTTTGGCCGGACATCCCTATCATCGATCGAACTGATCGGGCACACTATCAGCGTGAACTACCGCAATCCGCTCCTGATTTCCCTGCTCGCCGCGCCGTTACTGGCGGGCACGATTGCATTTGCGCAAAGAAACGCGGTTTTGGATGATCCAGTCGAGACGCGCGCTGCGCTCCAGCGCGCACTGGCCGATTCTGCTGAAGCCGAAACGCGCGGTCTGAAATTGGAAGCAGAAGCCCGCTCAGCGACCGCCGCGGCAGAAAAAACCGCCAATGAGACTGCCGCGCTCGCGGCCCGCATCCAGCAGGCAGAGGCTGGGATTGCCGCCGCCGAAGCGCGGATATCGATTATTGGCGCCAAACGCGCCCGATTGAACG
>JBATLU010000075.1:0-3393 GCA_049289475.1 Pontixanthobacter sp.
CTCGAAACCGTGCCATTGCCGCCCTATCTAGTTGCAGATGCGAACGCTGCTGATCTGGATTGCCCGCCTGTGGCAGCTTGGCCCGTCACGCATTTTGCCGCCCACCTGCCGCTACGCACCCAGTTGCAGCCAATACGCCATTGAGGCTTTGGGTAAATATGGCGCAATCAAGGGTGGATGGTTGGCGCTTAAGCGTATATTGCGCTGCCACCCGTGGGGGGCACATGGGCATGATCCGGTTCCCTGACATGACACTGAAACACATTACTGACCTTTGGCCCAGATCCGGCCAGCCAGACACAGAATACGGAATTTGACCTTGGATAATCAGCGTAACTTACTGTTCTTCGTCGTGCTCTGCGGCCTCATCCTAGTTGGTTGGAACAGCGCCATTAACTGGTTCTATCCTGAAGCCGTCAAGACCGAGCAGACCGCCGCCGCTAGCACAGCGACCGATACGCCGGTGGAGGCCGCCAAGCCTACCGACGCAAAGATCAAGCGCACGCGCGAAGGCGGGCTGATCAATCCGGTCGATATTGCCGAAGAAGCAAAAGATCTGAAAACTGTTCTGGTAATGCCCGACCGAGTCAAAATTGCCGCGCCGGAGATTGTCGGTTCGATCAATCCGGTCGGCGCGCGGATCGATGATATTACGCTCACCACCCACCGTCAGACGGTGAAAATGGACAGCGGCCCCGTTCGCATCTTCTCCCCCGCAGGCACGCCGGCGCAGCAATTCGCGCAATTCGGCTGGGTTGGCGAGGGTGTGAAAGTGCCCGATGCCAAGACCGTATGGCAAACCGCAGGCGGGCCGCTCTCGCCCGCTGCGCCGGTCACACTCAGCTATGACAATGGCGAAGGCCAATTGTTCACGATTACGCTGACAATCGATGACCATTATATGATTACCGCCGAACAAACGGTCGCCAACACCGGTGCAGGCCCGATTGTCGTGCGCCCCTTCGGCCTGATCAACCGCACCAGCAACACCGCCAGCCAGGACACGTGGAACGTCCATTCGGGCCCGATTGGCAATTTCGGCGATGCGGTGCAATTCGGCCCCAATTATGATGATCTGGTGGACGATGCGGCCGAGGGTAAGACCGAAGGCCGCGCAGCATGGCTCGGCTTTACCGATATTTACTGGCTGTCAGCGCTGATCCCGCAAGACAAGAGCGACGCAGAAACCGATTTCCGCGCGCTGGGTAACAATATCTTCCGCGCCGATCTGATTTACCAACCGGTTACCGTGGCAGCGGGCAAGCAAGTCTCGCGCACCACCCGCCTGTTCGCCGGTGCCAAGGAAACCACCGCGCTGGATATGTATGAGCAGGCAGGCGTCTCCAAATTTGGCAAGGCGATCGACTGGGGCTGGTTCTCGATGATCGCATGGCCGATCTGGTGGCTGCTGACCCATCTGTTCGGCGTGGTCGGCAATTTCGGAGTCGCGATTATCCTGATGACGGTGCTGATCCGCGGTCTGCTTTTCCCGATTGCGCAGAAACAATTCGCCAGCATGGCCGCGATGAAAGCGATCCAGCCCAAGATGAAGGCGATTCAGGAACGCTACAAGGATGACAAGCAGGAACAGCAACAGAAGATTATGGCGCTGTATAAGGAAGAGAAGGTCAATCCGCTCGCGGGCTGTCTGCCGATCCTGATCCAGATCCCGATTTTCTTCGCGCTGTACAAGACGTTGTTGTTGTCGATTGAAATGCGTCACCAGCCATTCGTGCTGTGGATCAAGGATCTGTCTGCGCCCGATCCGGCGCATATCCTCAATCTGTTTGGCACGCTGCCGTTTGAAGTGCCCAGCATGCTCGCCATCGGCCCGCTCGCGGTGCTGCTCGGCATTACTATGTGGCTGACCTTCCGCATGAACCCGACCGCGATGGACCCGGTGCAGAAACAGATATTCAGCATCATGCCGTGGATGCTGATGTTCGTGATGGCGCCGTTTGCCGCAGGTTTGCTGCTCTACTGGGTCACCAACAATCTGCTGACACTGGCGCAGCAGACCTATCTCTATTCCAAGCACCCCCTGCTGAAAGCGCAGGCGGAGAAGGACAAGATTGACAAGGAACGCGCGCATGACCGCGATGCGAAGGCCTAGAGATTGAGCAAAGCCCTTACCCCTGAAGAACTCGACGCCCACGAAGCGGCCGAACGTGCCGAATTGTCGCGGCGCGCGTCCAAGCTGTTCTCGGGGCGGGTGGATTTTCTGCTGTCCGCGCCGCAGCTGAAATTCCTGCCCGAACCGACTGTGCCCGAAATCGCCTTCTGCGGACGGTCGAATGTGGGCAAATCAAGCCTGCTCAACGCGATTACCGGGCGCAGGTCGATCGCGCGTGCGTCAGTCACGCCGGGCCGGACGCAGGAACTTAATATCTTTGAGGTCGGCGAGCCGACTTTGTTCCGGCTGGTCGATATGCCCGGCTATGGTTTTGCCAAGGCTCCGCTCAAAGTGGTCGACAATTGGAAGAAACTGGTCCGCACCTATCTCAAGGGCAGGCAAGTGCTGCACCGCACGCTGATGTTGGTCGATAGCCGCCATGGATTGAAAGAAGTCGACCGCGAAATGATGCGGATGCTCGATGAAACCGCGGTCAGTTACCGCGTGGTGCTGACCAAGGCTGACAAGATCAAGGCTAGCGAGCTGGACAAGGTCGCGGCGGCAACTGCGGAAGAAATGGCCAAGCATCCGGCGGCCTTTCCCGAACTCCATGTGACCAGCGCGGAAAAGGGCATGGGGATTGAGGAACTACGGGCTGCGGTTCTTGGGGATGCGGGGGTTTAGCTCACAGGCCGAGCACGTGCTTGGCGATAATGTTGCGCTGGATTTCGTTGGTGCCGCCGTAAATGCTTTGCGCGCGGGCACCGAGATAGCTTGCCATGCCCGGCGCTGCGAAGGCTGACTGGCCGGTCCATTCCGGGCTGACGCTATCGGCGAATTTGCGCATGCCGTGCTCTGCTGCTGCAATACAGAACAGACCGGTGATTTCCTGGGCAATTTCGGTCGCCATGATTTTCAGGATCGACGCTTCCTTGCCCGGCGCACCGCCTTCGCTGACCGCAGAGAGAACGCGCAAAGTGGTGATTTCCAGCGCATCAACTTTGATTTCGGCGGTGCTGAGGCGGACAGCGAAGGCACTGTCTTCGATCAAACGGTGGTTGCCGCCGGTCGGGATGTGCGAGGCAATCGCGCGGATATTGGCCAGCTGGGTGCGCTTGCCGCCGATGCGGGCATAGGATGTCCGTTCATTACCCAGCAGATATTGCGAATAGGTCCAGCCCTTACCCTCTTCACCGATCCGGCTCGATACGGGCACGCGGACATCGACAAAATCAACCTGGCTCAAATGATATTTGCCATCGATCGAAATGATCGGTTTT
>JBATLU010000076.1:0-9424 GCA_049289475.1 Pontixanthobacter sp.
CTATTGAATAGCGCAGGCCGGCATTCAACTTTAGCCGATCGGTAAAACGATAGGTCATCGACCCAAAGGCCGAAATCAGCTCTTCCTTCTGGTTAAAGCCGTAACGAGTAACAATCGGATCGGCAGCAGTATAGTACGGCCCAGCGCCTGCACCAAATGGAGCCTGATACCAGCCATTATAGGCATCGAAATCAAGCTTTCCATAAGAATAATATGCGCCAATCATAAAGCTTAGCGGACGATCATCTGACGATATTAGCCTGACTTCCTGACTAAACGAATTATAATTTTCATCTTGAACAAATGGCAATGACGCAGGAAGACCTTGCGTTCCTGTTATTGGAATCGGAAAAGTTACATTCTGTAAATAGAAGTGATGCTTAAAGTAACCTGTATTCGCCGCAAGTGTCAAATTATCGTTGATTCGAAGCTCATTAAGCCAAGCAAATTCACGCAGATCGTAAGCGTAGGTTCCAGGATAGTTGTTGTGCCTCAGGTTGAGCTCGTCGTCGACACTGCCCCCCGCCGCATTCAGATAGCGTAAGCAAAGACCTGCCGCTGGACGGTTCTCGGGCGGGCAGTGTAGCAGTTCGGGTGGATTGGCTTCCTTCATGCGCAACCGGCCGCGATCGAAACGGATGGTTGACTTGTAACTATCGCTTGGTTCCCAGACCAGCGTACCACGGCCGATCCAGTTGCGTTGGTGCGGGCCGTGTCGGTCGGTGTATTCGTTGAAAACGAAACCGTCCATGCCATAGTATTTTCCAGCCACGCGGGCGCGCAACGTGTCACTTATCGGAACACTGGCACCAGCTTCTAAAGAATACTGATCAAACGATCCATAAAGTCCGGATACATTATATTCAAGTTCGCGACCAGGCTTGCGTGTGGTTATGTTGAAAGCGCCGGCGATGGCATTGTTACCGAAAAATGTGGTTTGCGGACCCTTGAGCACTTCGATCCGCTCTACGTCGAACAGGGCAGCACGAACCGCGCGTGATCGGCTTCGATAAATGCCATCGACGAATGTACCGACAGCCTGTTCAAAACCTGGATTGAAACCCGAACCGATACCACGGATATTCAGGGCATCAGTGCCTCCACCCGTCGTCACCTTGACAGATGAAACACGGTTCGACACGCCTTCGATATCCATCACGTTATTGCGAGCCAGAGTTTCCCCGCTCAGCACGGAAACCGAAACTGGCACGTCCTGAAGTGCTTGCACGCGACCCTGCGCGGTGACAACAATCTCATCGACACCAGAGCTATCACCTCCCAAGGCATCCTGGGCATAGGCGAACGTCGATCCAGCTTGCACCATTACAGCGCCGATGATTATTGATTTTTTATACAACTTATATTTCATAAATCCCTCTTCATTTATTTTTTATATTTAAGATTTCAATCCACCATCATATCTCTTATGTTATGAGAATATGATTTGGCTGGATACGGAAGCATATTCCCATGCCATTTTTCATATTTTATTTTTAGTTTAAGAAATATTTGGGGATTTAGTTCTTTTACATCAGCACGTTCACGCACATCCTTGTCGAGATCGAACAAATGTTCTTCACCGGAAATTTTGAGGTATTTCCATTGGCCATCTCTTATCGCAGCCTGATCGCGCGCCTTGTAGCGCCAGTACAATGTGCGCGAGACCGGCTTTTCCCGGTTTTCGAGAATGCGCAGCACGTTTTTGCCGTCGAGCTTCAAGCCATCAATCCGGCGGTCGGGCGCTCCCGCAGCTGACAGCAACGTCGGCATGAAGTCGAGGTTGCTTACGACCTGATCGTTGACTGCATTCGGTGTGAAATGGCCATCCCACCGAAGAATTAGCGGAACCCGCAAGCCACCTTCCAAAAGTTCGGTTTTCATACCGATGAAAGGCCAACTGTCTCCGAACCGCTCAGCACCGTTGTCGCTTGTAAAAATAACGATCGTGTTATCGGTCAGGCCATTTGACTCTAGAGCTGCAAGCACCTTGCCGACGCCCGCATCTAGCCTTTCAACCATTTCAGCGAAGGTCGTAAGGCTACCGCCCGAGCGGTCGTAGATATCGGTCAGTTCCTCGGCGTGCTTGCGATCGTTTGGGCCTTCCCATGGCCAGTGCGGGGCGTTGAAATGCAGGCTCAAGAAGAACGGCTGTTTGGCTTTGGCGAGACCGTCGATCTCTGTCGCAGCTCGATCCGCAAGTACGTCGGTCAGGTAGCGGTCGCTATCGACAATCTCTCCGTTGTCGACCAGCGCCGCGCCACCGCCCCACGCCTTGTACCGGAAGTAATCCGTCGTGCCTTCATAGAATCCGTAAAAGCTATCATACCCGTTCTTGCGCGGACCGAAATTCGGGGGCGCCCCCAGATGCCACTTGCCGATCAACGTTGTCCGGTAGCCCAACTTGCGCAGTTCGCCCGGGAGAGTGGGTGTATCGGCCGGCAAGCCGAAACTGGCCTCATCCCCGCCGGGTTCGGGCAAACCTACCGATTGTCGATCGGGATGAAGGCCTGTCACGATACCGGCGCGTGACGGTGAGCAAACCGGTGAGCTGGCATAGCCCTGCGTCAGCCTTACGCCACTTCGCGCCAGCGCATCGATATTCGGCGTCGTATAGTCGCGCCGACCATAGATGCTGAGATCGGCATAAGCGAGATCGTCGGCGAGAATGAATACGATATTGGGGCGCGCGCCCGGAGCAAAGCCGCGATCCTGGGCAACCGCAGCGGTGGGCGCTGACGCCGCCATGCCCAGTCCAAACAACAACCCGGCCCGGATCATCGCCCTGCGTGAAATTCCGGCAAACCTCATCCCCCAACTCCTTTCTGAATGCAACCCGAAAAGATAGGACACCCCATGAGTGATGGCTTGCGTTTCAATATTTTACTGAGAATTGGACAACAAAGGATCGGCCCTCTTCCGGGTAGACCCAGATCGTTCCTGGCGATGGCCCGACATTGTTGCTGATGCTGTAGGTCAGCTGATCGGTCAGGTTGGTTCCGATCACCGACAGTTCCCACGCCCGATCAGATGGGCCGAAACTCACACGCGTGTCGATCTTGGCATTTCCAGGCTGGAACAGAAGTGGATCGTTGTTGGTCTGCTGGACGTAACGGCTGGTAAAGCGAACCGCCGGATCGATGCTCAGTGTAAACCGGGACACCGGAACTGTGATCCCCAGGCCAGCACTACCGCTCCACTTGGGGGCATAGGGCCGCCGCTTGCCGGTCAGATCCTGCACACAGCCGGGAATGGTCGCGTTCTGGATCGCGGTGCAAGGACCATTGGGATAGTGCGTATATTTTGCATCCGTATAGGCAAAATCGGTATTGAAACGCAGAAAATCAGTGATGTTCAGCGTCGCACCCACCTCCACGCCGCGGCTGCGCGCCTTGCCGGCATTAGCGATCGACTGGACGATGCTTCCATCGGGAAGGAAGAGCCAGACCGTCTCCTGCAGATCCTTGTAGTCGCTCCAGAAGCCCGCCAGACTGAACATCAACCGGCGATCAAAAAGATGCCCCTTGACGCCAACTTCGTAGGCTTCAACATTTTCGGGGTCGAACGGATTGTCCCCGTAGGCAGAAAATCCGCCTGCCTTGAAGCCCTTGGTGAACGACGCATAGGCAACCGCTGACGACGTTATTTCGAATTGCAGGCTGGCGGTTGGCATAAGCTTGCGATCGGTCCGCTTACCCGAACCGATGACATCGGACGCGGAATAGCCGAACACCGCATTGAGCGCTGCCTGACCTTCGGGCGTGCCGGGGACGAAGTTGTTAAGCAACGGGTACGGCCCGGGGCCACTCAGCACGCCCTGGGCAATGAAACGCCGGATCTGCTTGCTTGCTATCGAATAACGCAGACCTGCGTTCAGCCTGAGCCGGTCGGTGAAACGATAGGTCACCGAACCAAAAGCCGAAACCAGCTCTTCCTTCTGATTGAAATTATAACGGATGACGACGGGATCGGCCGAAGAATAATATGGCGCCGCACCATCCAGAAATCCCGCTTGGTAATATGCGTCATACGCATCAAAATTAAGATTTGCATATGAATAATATACGCCAATCATAAAGCTTAATGGGCGATCCTCGGAGGATACAAGCCTGACTTCCTGGCTGAACGAGTTGTATTTTTCGCTCTGCGTATAGGGAAACGATGAGGGTAGTCCCAGACTTCCCTTCATGGGAACCGGAAATGTCACATTCTCCAGAAGATAGCGATGCTTGAAGTACCCGGTATTCGCCGCAAGCGTTAGATTGTCATTAATCTCAAGCTCGTTGAGCCAAGCAAACTCGCGCAGGTCGTAGGCATAGGTGCCCGGATAGTTGTTATGCCTGAGGTTGAGTTCATCGTCGACACTGCCCCCCACCGCATTCAGATAACGCAGACAAAGGCCCATTGCCGCCCGGCCCTCGGGGGGGCAGTGTAGCAGTTCGGAGGGATTGGCGTCCTTCGCGCGCAGGCGCCCGCGATCGAAGCGAAAGGTTGACTTGTAACGGTCAGTGGGTTCCCAGACCAACGTACTGCGGCCAATCCAGTTGCGCTGGCGCGGACCGTTCTTTTCAGTGTATTCGTTGAATACAAAACCGTCCATGCCATAGTACTTACCAGCAACACGAGCACTCAGCGTTGCACTTATCGGAACACTGACACCAGCTTCTAAAGAATACTGATCAAACGACCCATAAAGCGCCGATGCATTGTATTCCAGATCATGGCCCGGTTTGCGTGTAGTGATGTTGAAGGCGCCAGCAATAGCGTTGTTACCAAAAAATGTGGTTTGAGGTCCTTTGAGAATTTCCACCCGCTCCACATCAAACAGCGAAGCACGGGCAGCACGCGAACGACTGCGATAGATGCCATCGACGAACGTGCCGACAGCTTGTTCAAAACCCGGATTGAACCCCGAGCCGATACCCCGGATATTAAGCGAATCCGCGCCCCCGCCAGTCGTTATCTTGACCGATGACACACGGCTCGAAACGCCTTCAAGATTTGTCACGTTATCTTGGGCCAGAGTCTCACCGCTCAGCACAGAAACCGAGACTGGCACATCCTGAAGTGCTTGCGCGCGCCCCTGCGCAGTGACGACGATCTCACCTACTCGGGAGCCATCCCCGCCCACAGCTTCCTGAGCATAAGCAAGCGTCAATCCAGGCTGCGACATTACCGCGCTGAAAAGCAATATTTTTCTTATTTTATCCACTATCGCATCTCCCAATTTATATATATTATTATTATATTTTTACATTATAGGTTCAGTGCAATTTCAGGCAAAACAAAATCTTTACTTAGGCTTTCAGCCACTAATCTATTGGTGATTTTCCCACGGTGAACATTCAACCCGGCCATTAGGTGCTGGTCATCACCAAGCGCCCCCAACCCTTTATCAGCCAAAGTCAGCCCGTAGGGCAGCGTTGCGTTGTTGAGCGCCAAACTGGAGGTTTTGGGAACCGCGCCAGGCATGTTTGCCACGCAGTAATGCACCACGCCATCGACGACATATGTCGGATTGTCGTGTGTGGTCGGCTTGCTCGTTTCGAAGCAGCCGCCCTGATCGATTGCAACATCGACAAGTACCGTCTTGGGTTTCATACACCGAAGCCAGTCCGCTGCCAGCAGCTTGGGAGCACTGGCGCCAGGAACCAGAACCGCGCCGATCACCAGATCGGCATCAGAAGTTTCCTGCTCGATTGCCTCGATTGTAGAGGCACGTGTGCGCACCCGACCGCCGAACATGTCGTCAAGCTGGCGCAGCCGGCCCAGCGACCGGTCGATGATGGTGACTTCCGCCCCCACACCCACCGCCATACGCGCAGCCTGCGTGCCGACAACACCGCCACCGATGATAACCACGCGGGCTGGTGATACGCCGGGAACGCCACCCAGCAGCAGCCCGACGCCACCATTGTTGCTTCGCATCGCCATCCCGGCCGCTTCGATCGAAAGCCGTCCGGCAACCTCGCTCATCGGCGCAAGCAATGGTAGGCTGCCGTGGCGGTCGGTAACCGTTTCATATGCGATCGCTGAACAGCCGGACGCCATCAGACCGTTCGTCTGTTCGGGGTCCGGGGCAAGGTGCAGGTACGTGAACAGAATCTGGCCTTCGCGCAAACGCGCCCACTCATCTGGCTGCGGCTCCTTCACTTTGACGATCATTTCGGAGCGCGCGAACACCTCTTCCGCATCGGGCAGAATCCTCGCACCAGCTTGTAGATAGGCGTTGTCATCGGCACCAATCCCGTTGCCGGCTCCGCTTTGCACATGGACATCATGGCCGCGTGCTACGTATTCTCGTACGGATCCAGGAGTAAGTCCGACCCTGAATTCGTTGCTCTTTATTTCAGATGGTACCCCGACACGCATGCGTATTTCTCCAGATACATTTGGTCCATCGCCTGACCAATTTTGCAAACGCTCTTGATGATCAAAGGCATGGGATCACCCAGCGACGACAGGATGCCTCAAGCGACCGATTCCGGTCACCTCAGCCTCAATCACGTCGCCAGGCCACAGCCACTCTTGAGGATTCCGCCCAGCACCGACGCCTGCGGGTGTTCCGGTTGCGATAATATCGCCTGGCTCCAGAGTGATGCCCTGACTGATATCGGAAATCAGGTCGTCGACTTTAAACAGCATGTATCTAGTATTCGATCTTTGCTTTTCGACGTTATTTACGGTCAGCCATAGGTCAAGGTTCTGAGGATCGCTGACTTCATCGGCGGTAACAATACATGGACCCATCGGGCAATAGGTATCCTGCCCTTTTGAATAAATCCATTGACCAGCACGGCGGCAATCCCGAGCACTCATATCTATGCACAACGTATATCCAAATACATAATTCAGCGCATTATTTTTATCTACGCGACTTGCCGTTTTTCCCATAATAACAGCAAGCTCTACCTCCCAATCAAGTTGCTGCGTAATATCGGAACGATGTATGATCGGCATATCGGGACCAATTACCGCAGTTGGCGGCTTGGAAAAAATCACTGGCTGCTTCGGCAAGTCCGAAGCGGTGTCAAGCGTGCGCGAACTTTCAGCGACATGCTCGACATAGTTGAGACCTATGCCAAAGATATTTTTACGTGGACGCGGAATCGGAGCCAATAACGTCACATTGGCTACCGGCGTGGCGACTCCAACGGGCATCGCATTTTTTGCCCGCGCAACGAGATCGGACAAGGTTTTCAGCCCCGCAGGGCCTAGGTCGATAAAATCGAGCATGTTCGACGGCAGAGCAACCTCCGCCGCCTTGCCCAGATTCTGCACATCGCCAATCAGATCGTCGATCAGAACGCCAAGCCGCGCCTCCGCTTCAATCGTCGCGCGAAAAGTGACCAGCTTCATTGATTCCTCCAGCGGTGCCGCAGCTTGTCTTTTACGCTGAGACCGCAGGCTGATCCGAAAACCCAGGCATGCGTCTTAAGCGTATCAAAATGACCGGATTGGCTTAATCACCCAAATATACTTAAGCACTATATTATTGCAATATCATATTATTGCTATTGAAAAAAATGCCGTAAGATACTGATTTTTCGACTTTTTATCTCATATGACTTGTGAACATATTTACATCACAGTCACATGGCAGCAATAATTTGGTCATTTGCGGGTGCTGCGACGGCCGCTCAAAAGGGTTACGCTACCCATGCAGCGCAACTCGATTGTTAGGAATGGCGAAGTTGGCAGAACGATATCAGCCGCTGTATATTACGCTTTGGCGGGATCGCGCTCACATGAGATTTGATAATCCAAAAGCGCTTTTCTCAGATCATCCGGAAGCCCTATCGACTTATGCAATATAAGATCCGTAGTGACAAAAGCAATACGACTCCACATTATTCTTATAGAACCGCAAAATATAGCAGTACTTATCGAATAAGATTTATTACCAATTTTTATTATTTCTATAAATACATCAATTTCGTCACCCATTTTACAGGGATAAAGAAACCTTGTTTCGATTGACCCATAACCTAATCCAACGCGGCGCGAGCCAATAAAATCGTAATAATCTAGGCTTAGTGCTTTATTGTACCATTCTTCGTATGCAACGTTTAATATTTCAAAAAAACGCGGCGTAAACATGATTCCGGCAGGATCACACTGGCCGAAACCAATACGCGTTCGCATGGACCAAAAGCGCGAAACATCGGCTAGGCTCGCATGATCGGCACTCGTGATGCCGGTGACTGAAGGTTGTGCAATCACGTGAAAACGCTCTCCATTGTCTTGATCAGGCCATCGAGGGATTCTCCGTCGGGGTCTCGCAGCGCGGCTTCTGTCAAACGCTTTGCCCAGTCAGCCGCACCATCACGCCCGGCCAAAAGCCCTGTGGCTCGCAGCGCCTTGTCGAATTTCGACTGACTGCGCGCATGGGTGTCCGAATACCCCTTGACCAGCCGGCGCATGCGCAAAATCTGGATTGCAAGCGCGTAATCGCTACGCGCTGCACCTAGCGCGCAGTCCAGCCAATGGGTGATATGCTGCCATTCCTGAGCATGCCGCAATGACCTGAGACGCACGCCACGCATACCGCCAAGCATGAACAGCGCCAGAAAGCTGATGATGGAATAGGTTTTGATCCGCCGACCCTTGCTTACACGCCGGTTGATCCACGAATAGATGCCGGGCTTGTCATGGACCCAGCGTGCAAAGCCGGCGGGCAGCAAACCCACCAGTTCTTCTCCACGTGGATGCATGTATTCGGTGGTATGAAGAATCTGGTTGCTCGCAACTTCTGCTTCCCGTTCGACGCGCGCACGCCGGGCGCTTCGCGTCTTGAGGTCGGCAACGCGAATGACATCGTCATAAGCCATCGCGTTCGCGAGGTGCTTCGCCGCCGTTCGGGTGAGCTCGTATCCCTTCGTTTCACCGCCCAATTCACAATCAAGCGCAGCGATTTCGGCCAGCCTGCGCAAATACTTGCGGCCATAAGCCAGACCCTGAAAGTCAAGCACCTTGATCAGTCCGGTCCGCGCCATCTCGTGGCTCGGTTCAGGCAGGCACTGCACCAGTTCGCCATCCAGAATGGTGACGACCGGGCCAACGTGCGGCACCTTTGGCTGTTGCCGATAAAGGCTTTTGGCCTCTGGCCCCTGCATCACCTGCCGATAGGCCGCATCGAAGGTTTGCGCGCTTGCTTCGGCACCTTTACCGCTTTTTTCGATGACATCGAGGAAGTCCTGATGCGCGAATGGCAACTTGCCGGTCGCCGCCAGAGCGCCGAACAGTGCGGCCGAAATGACGCTGCCGTGGCGAACAGCCAGAACATTCATGTCAAATGCGACAACCTGATGCGCAGAAACACCGAGCGCCTCAGCCACCACGGCGCTATCGGCAATGTCGTTTCCCGGTCCGATCTTTTCGGTGACCGCGAAAGTCCGATGGCTGGAGGTTATCACGCTCGTCCTGT
>JBATLU010000077.1:0-2276 GCA_049289475.1 Pontixanthobacter sp.
GCGCATATTCGATCGGGAAGTTCTCCGGCAATTCGCCGTCCAATCCGTCGATTGCTTCGCGCGTCGCCCACAGCTTGTTATGTTGGCGCTCGGGATTTTTGAGCGCCGCCTCAACCGCGTGGCGGCCCCAAAGGCGGACCTGGCCAGTGCTGGCGCGGCCGCTTCCCCTGCCGCCCTGCATGCGTCCGGCGCGGCCGCGTAAGGCGCGCTCCTTTTTACCTTTGGCCATCTATAATCCTTCGCAATGCGGTTAAAATGCCGGGAAAACCGGTCCGATGCGCGGCCCATGCCAGCAGCCCCATTGACAGGCAAGCGCGGCTTCGCCATTGGGGCGCCTCTCGGCAGGTTAGCGCGCGTAAATGTGACGACCAGCAAGGCGGGAATATCCCGCTTCAGGCAAGCCAGTGGACAGGTGGCCGAGTGGTTAAAGGCAGCAGACTGTAAATCTGCCCGCGCAAGCGTACGCTGGTTCGAATCCAGCCCTGTCCACCACTTGCTTGCCATTTTGCCGGCATTGCGGGGTGATGGGCCAAACCTCCAAGCGAGTCTTTGCAAAGCAAGCTGGCGCTTTCTGCAGCAAGTTTCTGAGATTTCATCCTAAACATAGGGTCGTGGCCCCTGATTTTTATGTGATGTAATTTGGCAACGGTCGTTGGAATCGTTCCGTCTCAACATCTGTCAACTGTTGTGCATCAGGCCAAATCCATGCACTCAATGATGGCCTAAAATGTCATTTGCTTTGAATTCGGCAGAAATCACAACTTACAAAAAGAACCATGCCCGAAAACGGGCAGATGTTTAAGGGAACCAGGATGAAAAAGGCTTTGCTTACGACTACCGCATTTGTGCTCGCAATGGGTGCCGCTGGCACCGTTCAGGCGCAAGACGCTGCGACTGATACGCAGGACACGGTCAATGATGACGACATCATCATTGTGACCGCCACCCGCCGCGCAGAAGACGTGCAGGATATTCCGATCGCGGTTACTGCGGTCAGCCCTGCGCAGCTTGCCCAGCAGGGTGTGGTCAACGTCCAGAATATCGGTAGCGTTGCGCCGAGCTTCTCGGCTTCGAATGCCCAGACAGCCTCGGGCACAGTCGTACTTCGTATTCGCGGTATTGGTACAACGTCGAACAACATCGGCTTTGAATCCGCAGTCGGTATTTTTGTAGACGGTGCCTATCAGTCGCGCCCCGGCGTTGCGCTGGGCGAATTTGTCGACGTTGAACGCGTCGAAGTTCTGCGTGGTCCGCAGGGAACGCTGTTTGGCCGCAACACATCTGCGGGTGCGCTGAACATCACCAATAAGCGTCCGGATTTGAACGAATTCGGCGGCTTCGTGAATGCAACCTATGGCAATTATGATCATATGAGCATTCAGGGTGCGATCAACGCGCCTCTCGTTCAGGACACTTTGGCGCTCCGCGTAACCGGCGCTTACCGTAAGCGTGACGGTTTTGTAGACGTTTTGGACCGGACCGGTGCCAAGGTCGGCGAATCCAATAACACCGACCAATATCTGGTTCGTGCTCAGTTGGGTTTTGAAAGCGACAGTGGAATCAAAGCACGTTTGATCGGCGACTATTCAAAGAGCACAGCAAGCTGCTGTACTGCTGTTGAAGTTCAGCGTTCTGGTGTTGAAACAGGCGGACTTTTCGGTGCAGTAGGCTTGGGAGCCCGTGGCGGCCAATCAGGCATAAATGCGGCCATTACCAATTTTGACACCGGCGCTGCGCAAGATGCAGTGGACGATCTGATTACTACGGCCAATGCCCAGTCGGTCAACTCGAACGACCAGTGGGGTGTAACCGGTGAGCTTGAAATTCCGCTCAGCGACTCTGTCGATGTGATTTATATCGGCTCCTACCGCGAATTCAGTGCACAGGAATCGTATGATTCGGACTTCTCGGGACTTGATGTCTTCAACGTTTTGCCAGGTGGCGGGACGACGATCGACACGATGACCCACGAACTCCGGCTCCAGGGCGATGCATTTGACGGCAAGTTGGACTGGGTTGTAGGCGGTTATTATTCGAAAGAAGATATCGCCCAGACTGTTAATTTCGGGCTCGGTACCGATTATGACCGTCTGGCTGGTGCTCTTCTGGCTGCGGGCACCAAGGGGGCAACGCTTAATCCTGCGAACCCAATCTATACCGGCGGCAAGACCTTCCTTGGTGCAACACCGTTCCAGAACCTGACCGGAGTTAACCCGGCAACTGTTCGGGCAACAAATGCCTATACGCAGAACAGCAAAAGCTGGTCACTCTTCGGT
>JBATLU010000078.1:0-18404 GCA_049289475.1 Pontixanthobacter sp.
AGCTTGCATCGATCCCGGCATCCTTGCCAGCCAGCACTTCCATGTGGTTGCAGGCTTGTTTGGCAAGTTGCAGCGCAAGCCGGGGCTGTTCGGCAATCCGGCCAGCAACTTTAGCCACTTCATCGGAAAGCTGATCGCGCGGAACCACCCGGTTGACCATGCCCATTTGATAGGCACGGTCAGCGCTCATCCGGTCACCAAGGAACAGGAATTCCTTGGCAATGCGCGGGTTGAGCTCGTGACAATGGGCGAAATACTCGACCCCCGGGAAACCCATTTGCAAAACAGGATCCTGAAAAAATGCGTCGTCCGAAGCGATGATCAAATCGCAGACCCAAGCCAGCATCAACCCGCCGGCGATGCAGGCTCCGTGGACCTGCGCAATTGTCGGCTTGGGAATGTTCCGCCACCGCTTACACATGCCGAGATAGACTTCTTGCTCGCGGATATAGGCCTTTTCGGCCCCGCCTTTATTGGCATGATCGTACCACATCAGCCGCCGGTCAAAGCTGGAATGGAAATCCCGTCCCGGCGATCCGATATCGTGGCCCGCAGTAAAATGCTTGGCATCGGATTTGAGCACGATGCACTTCACATCGTCATCATCGACAGCCCGTTTGAAAGCGTCATCTAACGCATAGGTCATCTGGCTGTTCTGCACATTATGCACAGATGGCCGGTTGAGCGTGATAGTGGCGACGCCGTCCGTCGCCGAATACAGGATCGGCGTATCGGTTTCATAGGTTGGCGGCTCGTCAACGAATGGGACTATTTCATCGCTCATGCTGGATCCTTCCGGGCGGGTGGATTGTCTTTTATGACTTGGTGACGGAAACCATGCGGATCGAGGCTGGCGATGATTGCCAATTGCTCGCCAGCCGGCATCGGTGTTTCGCCTTCAACCGCATCGATGAGTTCAAAGCCTGTGGCCTCCTGCACTTCCGCAAATGTAACGCCGGGATGCAGGGTTCGGACGCGGACTGCGTTCTCCGGTCCTTCAAAATCCATCACGCACAGATTGGTCACAATCCGGTGCAAATCGAGTGCGGAGTAGTTTCCGCCAGCTATCCGCCGAGCGGGATTGTATCCGGGGCTGGAAACGCGGTCGACCTCGCCGTCAACAAAGACGCGGTTTGAATGCATCGGGATGAACATCGAATTCGGGTGGTAAATACCATTTCCGGGAAAACCGCGTGCGCCAAGCATTTGGATTTTGGGCTGCGAATGCGTTCCACCCAAAGCCGAAAGATTTGTTTGCCCGAAACGATCGACTTGCGTCGGTGTAACCATCGCATGGCGGCGGCCGCTCCAAACGGCGCTGTCAAAGAAGCGCGAAAATGGAAGGTGCCCGGCCTTCTTGGGCACATAGTCACCGCGCGGCCCCAGCGGCACGGGCTGTTCGACCAGATAGGCTTCACCATCGGTCATCATCAGGCCCGGAGAATGGGTCATTTTGGCGAGGCCAACACCCAACCGAGGCACAGGACCAATGCCGGTACCGATGATTTCACGATCTGTCCGAAACGCTTCCGCACAGGCGGCGATGCAGAGTTCTGCGAGTGTAATGCTCATCAATAAATCGGCAGGGGTAGTGCCCCGACCGCCTCCTTGCCGCCGACAGTAGCCAGATAGGCTTCTTCGGTTTTGCCAACCAGATCATCTGCAACGGAGGACCAATCGCCCGGATCCTTTGCGGCGCCTGCATATTTCTTGAACCAGCCCATATCGAGGCCGTAGCTTGGCGGCATCGATGTTGGATGCGCGCCCGCTTGCGCCTCGGTCACTCCGGTCACGAAACACCGTTCAAGGATGTTGGCGTGGGCATCTTCCGGGTAGGAATCCTCCATCGCCTCGACCAGTTCCTCGCAGCTGGCGAAACATTTGTCAGCGGCCTTGGCGAACCATTCGTCATAATAAGTATCCGGGCCGAGCGCCTGAATATTACCGCGATGGTCGCTGCGATGGACATGGATCAATGCCGCATCCAGCTTGAGCGCGGGCATGGCCACCATGACTTCGCCATCATCATAGGGGGACTGGATTGTCTTAAGATTGCCCAGCTCAATCAAATCGGTTCCCAGACCTACGCGGGTCGGCAGGAACGGCAGGCCAAAAGCCGCAGCCTTCAGCCCCCATTGAAACATTCCCTCGTCCAGCTCGAGAACTTCGATTGCCCCCGCTTCGCGCGATTTGCGGAACCATGGTTCCAGCGGAATTGCGTCGAGCGAGACAAAGGCGAAAACCAGTTTCTTCACCTTGCCCGCCGCGCACAGCATTCCGACATCCGGACCGCCATACGAAACTATCGTCAGATCCTTCAGATCAGACCGCAGGATTTCACGGACCAGCGCCATCGGCTTGCGGCGAGGGCCCCAGCCGCCGATACCGAGCGTCATGCCGTCACGCAGCTGGCCCACGATTTCAGTGGCGGTCATTCTCTTGTCGAGTGTCACTCGGCGGCCTCCTTGGCTGCGGCTTCCGCGATGGCTTTCTGCCACGCCCATTCATGCCCCCATTCGCTGATTGTCTTATGCGCGGTGGTTTCCCAACTGGCCGGGTCGATTACCAACCCGTCGCAGCCCACTTCCAGATCAAAGCCAGACGGTGTTTGCATATAAAAACTGGTCATTTCATCGTTGGTATGAAGGCCCAGCGTGGCCGATTCTGGCACGCCATTTTCGGCCATGCGTGCGTTACAGGCCTTCACATCTTCCAGATTGGTCATTTCGAGCATCAAATGCACGCAGCCCGAGGGTGGATTGGGCGATTCCCCGATGGCAACCGAATGATGGCGACCATTGTCGGCATGCATGAAGGCAAAACGCATCCCCGGATCGGCAGGATCGGGCGAAAATTTGAAATGTGGCAAGTCGGTATCGTGGAAGCCAATCAGATCGCGGTAAAATGCGTGCGACGCATCAAAATCGGGTGCGCCCAAAACGGCATGCCCCAAACCCATGCTGCCGGTTACGAAGCCTTCGACACCTTGCGGTGACACAAAAGGAACATCGTCGACGCTGTCACCGCAATAGAACTCAAGCCCGTTGCCAGCAGGATCAGTCACCGCAAAAAAGGCATCAACCCCGCGCAGAGACGCCTCGTGAGCCGATCCATGCACCACTGCATACCCGGCATCGGCGAGTTTGGCAGCCATTGCATCAAGCGATGCACGGGAATCGAGCCGATAAGCCGAGGCAATCAGTCGTTCTTGCTCGCCTTCAACGATACGGAAACGGAAGGGCCTATCATCGATCCGGTAGTGCTGCGCACCATCAGCCGCGCTGTCTGCACGCATCACGCCCACGACCTCAGTCATGAAGTGATCCCACTGCTTAAGCTGCGTCGTTTCGACAATCACATAGCCGAGTGCTTCAATAGCCATGCCTCATCCTCCTTTGATTAGATCGAGGAACAATGGGCGCTCGCCCCCACCATCCACATTAAGATGCGCGCCGGAGACATAGTTAGATGCCTCCGAGGCTAAATACAGAACCGCGCGCGCCACATCATCACCCTGCACCATTCGGCCCAGCGGCAAGGATTTGGCAATGCGGGCGCGCGCCACGTCATCACCGTAAGTTTCTTCGGAATTTTCGGTTTCAGCCAAGCCGACGATAATCGCATTCACGCGTATGGCATCCGGACCCCATTCTTGCGCCAGACTCTTTGTCAAACTTAGCAAGCCCGCCTTCGATGCGCCATAAATGGCGGTTGTCGGCGAAGGGCGAATGCCTGAAACGCTCGCAATATTGATGATCGAACCGCCGCCAGCCGCCTTCATATGCGGGTGCGCGGCGCGCGCGAGATAATAGGGCGCAAGCAAATTCAGCTTGGTGATCGCATCGGCGAAGCGGGTGCTTGCCGTGGCCGCATCGCTTGCAGGAGATCCGCCGGCATTGTTGACCAGAATATCAACCGCTCCCGCTTCTGCCGCGATTTCGGTAACAAACGAATCGACCGCATCTGCATCGCGGACATCCAAAGTCCGATATTCCAGATTATCCGAAAGATCATCGGGTTTCGAGCGGGCACAAACATAGGTGCGGCAACCCGCATCAGCGAGAGAATCAGCAATGGCGCGGCCAATGCCCCGGGTTCCCCCGGTCACAATCGCCACCTTGCCAGTCAGTCCGTAATCCAAGCCAGCCTCCCAGTCCGCTCTGCATGACAATCTCGAATTGTCGTTTAGCGCAGTTCAATACGTTAAAATTCGTCATATCCGAAAGTCAAATGCTTTTCAATTGACGATTTGCGTATTTTCTGACAAACTTTCTTACGAATTCATAGAAACCGGCAATCGAGATTCGGTTTGCGAGCAGGAGACGATGATATGGCAACCGCTGCAGCACTTCATACCCAGACAAGTGACACCCCCACGCGCGACCAACTGGTCGAGCGCGCCAAGGCGATGCTCCCGGCGCTAAAGGCTCGCGCAAAACAATGTATCGCAGACCGCAACGTACCGAAGGAGACCATCGCCGAAATGCAGGCGGCGGGTTTCTTCCGCATTCTTCAGCCCAAACGCTACGGCGGCTATGAAATGCATCCGAACACATTCTTCGCGGTGCAGAAACTTCTCGCCGAAGGCTGTATGTCCACCGGCTGGATGTACGGCGTGCTTGGCTGCCACCCATATGAATTGGCCTTGTTTGACGACAAGGCACAAAAAGAGGTCTGGGGTGACAAGCCCGAAATGCTGGTTTCATCAACCTACCAGCCGGTCGGCAAGGTTGAGCACACCGATGGCGGCTTTTTCCTTTCCGGACATTGGGGGTTTTCAACCGGATCGGTGCATTGCGGCTGGGTCCTGCTAGGAGCATTGGTCCCTTCAAAAGAAGAGGGCGGTCCGCCCGACATGCGCACCTTCCTGTTGCAGCGCGAAGATTATGACATCGATGAGGATGAATGGCATGTCTTTGGCCTGCAAGGCACCGGCAGCCACGGGATCAAGGTCGACCGGGTATTTGTGCCGGAATACCGCACCCACCGCGCGGTTGAAGGATTTCTCTGCGAAAACCCTGGCCAACAGGTGAATGACGGCCCGCTTTACTCGCTCCCATGGGCGCAAGTCTTTGTCCGCTCGGTCAGTACGGCTGCGTTCGGCGGAGCGCGCGCGGCAATCAATGCGGCAATGGCCATTATGGAAAGCCGCATCTCCACCAACACAGGCAAGGCATCAAAAGATGATCCGATCCTGCAAGCGGCCATTTCCGCTGCACATGCGCAATCGCTGGAAATGGAACTTACGCTTGAAAACACTTTCAACGATCTGATCGCAATTGCCGAGCGCGGCGAAGAAATCCCGATGGAGAAACGCGCGCTCTATGCTTATCAATCCTCCACCGTCGTTCGCAGGCTGGCACGCCTCGTCGATGATATGGTTGAACTGCTGGGCGGACGGGCGATCTATATGACCAGCGAGATCATCCAGCCATGGCTCGACCTCAAGGCCGCGCGCGCGCATGTCGCAAACGATCCGGCCAACCGGACCAAGGATGTCATTGGCACACAGCTTGGCCAAGCCCCTGTCTTTACCTTTATGTGAGGCCAATCTTGTGCAAACTCTAAAACAGACCAACCATTCGGTTGGCGGATATGAAATCAACATCGCCGAGGCCGGTCCAGCAGACGGACCGACTTTGGTGTTCCTCCACGGCAGCGGCCCCGGAGCATCAGGCGCTTCGAATTTCCGTGACAATTACGCGCATTTTGTTGCGGCAGGATACCGCGTGCTGCTGCCCGATCTGATTGGTTATGGTGCATCTTCCAAACCTGAAGGCATAGATTACACGCTCGATCTGTTTACCAGCACAATCGTTGCCGCCCTGAAAGCACATGGCATTGCAAAGGCTGCACTGATCGGCAATTCGCTCGGTGGAGGCATCGCACTCCAGATTGCGCTCGACCATCCGGAGATGGTGACTTCGCTGGTTCTGATGGCTCCCGGCTGTATCGAAGACCAGCTCGAATATTTCAAAATGCCCGGCATCGCCAAGATGAAGTCGGGTTTCGGCTCTCCCGATTTCAAGATCGACGAGCAGCGGAGCTTGATCCGCAATCTGGTTCACCCCAGTTTTGCCGACAAGATCACCGAAGAACTGATCGCATCGCGCTTTGCGGTTGCCCAAACTCAGCCTAAAGACGTGCTCGCAAGGATGAAGACCCCCAACCTTGCACCGCGGATCAAGGAGCTTAACCAACCCATTCTGGTGCTGTGGGGACGCGACGACGAGTTTTGCCCCGAAAGCGGGATGCAACACTTCCTCGATGCCGATTGTAATGCGCGCTGCATGAGTTTCACCAAGGTTGGCCATTGGGTGCAGGTCGAACGCGCGGCTGAGTTCAATTCCCACACGTTGGCATTTCTCAATGAACAAAGCTGAACACTACGGAGCGCAATTGTTCTCGGCCCTGCGAGAGCGGCAAACACTGCCGCCATTGATCGATGGCGACCCGTCGCTGACAGTCGATGATGCCTATGCCATCAGTCTGGATTTCCTAGCCCGCAGATTGGCACAAGGCGAGCACGTGGTTGGCAAGAAGATCGGCGTCACCTCCAAGGCCGTACAGGACATGCTCGGGGTGCACCAACCCGACTTCGGTTTTCTGACCGACTGGATGCAGATCGACGGCGATATTGATGTCGAGGCCAAGAAGCTGATCCAGCCGCGTGCGGAGGCAGAGATTGCCTTCATCCTGCGCGACGGCCTGAGTGGCCCCGGCGTGACCGCCGAACAAGTCATCGCGGCAACCAAAGCTATCGCCCCCTGTTTCGAAGTGGTCGACAGCCGGATTGACGGCTGGAAAATCGGCATTGTCGATACGGTGTCGGACAATGCATCATGCGGCGTGTTTGTGGTGGGTGATGCCCGTGCCGATCCGCGCGATCACGATCTCGCCTCTCTCAAGGTCACCGTCACCAAGAACGGCAAGCCGCTGTCCGAAGGCATGGGGTCGGCGGTTCAGGGAAGCCCGGCACAGGCCGTAGCATGGCTCGCCAATACGCTGGGCCAATACGGGGTCACGCTCGATGCCGACGATATTATCCTGAGCGGGTCTCTGGTCTCGCTCGAGCCTGCCGTCGCCGGTGACGTTTTCGAAATGGAACTGCACGGCGTGGGTCATTGCACCGCACGCTTCGTCTGAGGAATTTCCCAAAATGGTCAAACAAACAGTCAAAGCCGTGATCATCGGGTCGGGCAATATTGGCACCGATCTGATGATGAAAATGATCAAATATCCGCAGAATATGGAACTGGTCGCGGTGGTCGGCATTGACGAGGCCAGCGAAGGTCTGGCCATGGCCCGCGAACGCGGGATTGCCACCACGCATGAGGGAATCGAAGGCCTGAAGAAGCTCGCTTGCTACAAAGATATCGGCATCGCCTTCGACGCGACGAGTGCTTACGCGCACAAGGTGCATGATGAGGCATTGCGGGCAGATGGCATTCAGGTGGTCGATCTGACCCCCGCCGCGATTGGCCCGTTCACGGTTCCGCCGGTCAATATGCTCGCCAATCTGGACGCGCCCAACGTCAACATGGTGACCTGCGGCGGGCAGGCGACCATCCCCATGGTGGCAGCGGTCAGCGCAGTGTCGCAGGTCCATTATGCGGAGATCGTGGCGTCGGTTTCTTCGCGATCTGCAGGCCCCGGCACACGCGCCAATATCGATGAATTCACCCGCACCACGGCCCGCGCAATCGAAGAAGTCGGCGGCGCGACCAAGGGCAAGGCGATCATCATCCTCAACCCTGCCGAACCGCCGATGATTATGCGCGATACCGTCTTCACCCTGTCCGAAGGGCACGATGAAGCCGCAATCCGCGCCTCGGTCGAAGCCATGGTCGCAAAGGTTCAGCAATATGTACCCGGCTACAGATTGAAGCAGCAAGTGCAGTTCGAGCGGTTCGGTGACAACAACAAGCTGAAGATTCCCGGCCAAGGCGAATTCACCGGCATCAAGACCAGCATCTTCCTCGAAGTTGAGGGGGCAGGCGATTATCTCCCATCCTATTCGGGCAATCTCGACATCATGACCGCAGCAGCCAAGGCGACCGGCGAGTTGCTGGCCGAGCGGAGGATGGCAGCGTGAGCGCGTTCAACGTCGAAGCCGGCGACAAGATCTATGTGCAGGACGTTACCCTGCGGGACGGAATGCACGCCATCCGGCACATGTATGGGCTGGATCATGTGCGCGATATTGCGGCTGCACTCGACAAGGCGGGCGTGGACGCGATCGAAGTTGCGCATGGGGACGGCCTCTCAGGGACCAGCTTCAATTACGGTTTTGGCGCGCACACGGATTGGGAATGGCTCGAGGCCGTCGCGGAAGTGTTGGAGAAAAGCGTACTCACGACCTTGATCCTGCCCGGCCTCGGCACGGTTGAAGAACTGAAGCGCGCTTATGATCTGGGCGTTCGCTCGGTGCGCGTTGCAACGCATTGCACCGAAGCCGATGTCGCGAAGCAGCACATTGGTATCGCGCGCGATCTGGGCATGGATGTGTCCGGCTTCCTGATGATGAGCCATATGATCGATGCCGATGCGCTGGCCCAGCAAGCGTTGTTGATGGAAAGCTACGGCGCGCATTGTGTTTATGTCACCGACAGCGGCGGCGCGCTCGATATGGACGGCGTGCGCGACCGGCTCCGCGCATATGACAAGGTCCTCAAGCCCGAAACCCAGCGCGGTATGCACGCGCACCACAATCTTGCGCTTGGCGTCGCCAATTCGATCGTCGCTGCGCAGGAAGGCGCGGTGCGGATCGATGCAAGCCTTGCCGGAATGGGGGCCGGTGCTGGCAATGCTCCGCTCGAAGTCTTTATCGCTGCGGCCGATCGCAAGGGCTGGAACCACGGCTGCGACGTGATGGCATTGATGGATGCAGCCGAGGATCTGGTTCGGCCATTGCAGGACCGCCCGGTCCGCGTTGACCGCGAAACACTCGCGCTTGGTTATGCGGGGGTTTACTCCAGCTTCCTGCGCCATGCCGAAAAAGCCGCCGAAGATTACGGCCTCGACACGAGAGAAATTCTGGTCGAGCTTGGCGCGCGCAAGATGGTTGGCGGGCAAGAAGACATGATTGTCGACGTCGCGCTCGATCTGCTCAAGGCCAAGGAACAAAAGGTCGCGCATGGCTGAAATCTCGCCTCATCGCCCCTTCCCGGCTAATGCAGTCGAGAATTGGCATGGCGAGACCGATGTCATCGTAATCGGCTTTGGCGCTGCGGGCGCCTGTGCAGCAATCGAGGCCGCCGATGCGGGCGCGGCAGTTATGCTGTTCGAGCGCAATTCGGGCAGCGGCGGCGCCTCGGGCCTGTCGGGCGGTGAAATCTACATCGGCGGCAATGGCGGCACCGATGCGCAGAACGCGGCGGGATTTACCGATACCACCGAGGATTTTGCGGCTTATCTCAAAATGGCCGGCGGCCCTTGCGTCAATGACGCCAAGTGCGATCTCTATGCCCAAGAGGCGCTCGGCCATTTTGCATGGCTGAAGGCGCAAGGCGTGCCCTATCGCGGCAATTATCTGCCCGGAAAACTTATCGAACCGGCCGACGACTCAACTTTGATCTGGTCCGGCAGCGAAGCCGCCGCACCGTTCTGCGATCATGCCAAACCCGCCCCGCGCGGTCATGTTATCCAGCATATGGGCTGGGGCGGAGGCCGCCCGCTGGTGGATATTCTCGAAGCGAATGTCCGCCAACACGGCGCTGAAATTATCACCGATGCGCGCGCTTTGGCACTCATCACCGAAGGCGGGCGCATCGTTGGCGCGGTCTTCAAAATTGACGGAGAGCCCCAATTCTACCGTGCCCGCAAAGCCGTGGTTCTGGCGACCGGCGGCTTCGTAATGAACGAAGACATGCGCCGCAAACATTGCCCGCAGAGCTTCCTCATCAATGATCCGATCGGTGACAAGGATGATGGCAGCGGCATCCAGCTGGGCGTCGGCGCAGGCGGGGAGGCCGTTCACATGGACCAGTTCTTCACCACCTGCCCGTGGACCATGCCCGAACCGCAGGCCCACGGCGTATTCGTCAATGTACACGGCCAACGCTTCATCAACGAAGATTGCTATCACGGGCGCGTATCGCGCGCCTGTATCGATCAGCCGAACGGCAAGGTGTATCTCCTGCTCGACAGCGAACATTTTTCTGAACCCGCCGATTTCGCCCGCACGCCCATCGCAGCGACCGGCGACACATGGGAAGAAGTCGAAGCCGAATTGGAAATGCCCTCGGGCACGCTTTCGAACACGATGGAATTCTACAACCGCCACGCGAGCGAAGGTCGCGATCCGCTGTGGGATAAACGCGCACCAATCCTGACCTCGCTTGATAAGGGGCCGTTTGTCGCGCTTGAGCTGAATTTCGAAACCAGCTATTTCAGCTTCTTCACCTTGGGCGGCCTCAACACATCGATCAAGGGCGAAGTCCTCGGCCATGATAGTGTGCCTGTCGCGGGTCTTTATGCCGCGGGGCGCTGCACCCACGGCTTACCCGCCTGGGGCCATGGATATTCCTCTGGCCTGAGCCTCGCCGATTGCACCTTCTTCGGGCGCCGCGCAGGACGTTTCGCCGCGCATGGATGACCCTGAAGACAGGCTGTTGGCGCTAGAAGATCGCGCGGCGATTGAGGCTCTGATCGCTAGCTATGGTCCGCTCGCAGACAGCGGAGATGCCGCAGGCGTTGCGCGGCTATGGACCGATGATGGAACCTACAATGTCGGCGGGTTCGGCACGGCGACAGGTCACCGCGAAATTGCTGCGCTAATCGAAGGGCCAACCCATCAGGAACTGATGCACGCTGGCTGCGCGCATGTGCTTTCACCGCATGTCATTACTCTGGACGGCGAGCGGGCCAGCGCCACCGGCTACAGCGTCGTGTTCCGAAAACAAGGCGATGCGTTCCAGCCATGGCGGGTGTCCGCCAATCGCTGGGAGTTGACCCGCACACGAGATGGCTGGCGCGTGCAACACCGCGACAATGCGCCGCTGGATGGCAGCGAAGCGGCGCGCGCGCTCCTCAGCGTCAGGGCTTAGCCAGCCAATTGGCCGCCATCAACGTTGAACAAGACGCCAGTGATCTTGCTCGCCTTGTCGCTGGCAAGAAACGCAACCATCTCCGCAATGTCCGATGGATCGCATTTTCCGTCGAGCAATTTCGGCGCGGCGCGCATCATCAGTGACCAATCGATGTCGCCAGCTGGCGGAGCTTTGTTACCCATAGGCGTATCGACATGGCCCGGGCACACCGCGTTCACCCGCACTCCCTTTGCAGCATATTCAACCGCGATGCTCTTGGTCAGCCCGGCCACTCCGTGCTTCGACGCGGCATAGGCAGTGGCATAGGGCGTTCCCGTCAACGCTGCGGTTGATGCCATATTGACGATATTGCCTTTGCTCTCGATCAAATGCGGCAATGCAGCGCGGCACATGGCGAAAGTTCCGGTCAGATTGACGGCAATAATCCGCGCGAACCGGGCTTCGTCAAATTCATGCGTCACGCCCCATTCGAGCATGCCTGCGATATTGCACAGAATGTCGAGCCCGCCCTCCTCTGCGACTGCGGCAACCAGCGCGTGACAGCTCTCAACATCGGCAGCGTCGTAGACATAAGTCTCGATCACTCCGTCAGCCAGCTTCGCCGTCTCTGCCAAACCCTCGACGGAAATATCCGCGGCCCAGACATGCGCGCCCTCTTTAGCCAAATGGAGCGCTGTAGCGCGGCCTATGCCCGATGCGGCACCGGTAACAATTGCGCGTTTGCCTTGAAATTGCATAATCGACCTTTTCTTTTCGTAGAGTTTGGCAGACTATTCTACGCAAATAGTGGTTGCGCAAGCAAATTCCCTATTGAAGGCAGAGGAATTGCCAGCGATAGTCTCCGGCACAGGAGAACCCCGAATGGCAAATTTGGAAGAACGGCTGGACAGGCTGGAATCGCTCGACGCGATCCGGCAATTGCCCGCCAAATATGCGCTCACGCTCGATATGCGCGACATGGATGCGATGGTGAATTTGTTCTGCGCCGATGTGCGCGTGGGCAAGGACACGGTCGGGCGCGAACCCCTGCGCGCCTATATGGACCGCACGCTGCGCAGCCCCTTCACCGGCACGTCGCACCATATTGGCGGGCACATTATCGAATTTGCCGATGCCGATCATGCCCACGGGGTGGTCTATTCCAAGAATGAACATGAAACCCCGGTGGAAGGCGGCGCGGGCGAATGGGTCATCATGCAGATGATGTATGTCGATGATTACGAACGACAGGATGGCCGCTGGTATTTCCGCCGCCGTCTGCCGCTCTATTGGTATGCCACCGACCTCAACAAACCGCCGATGGGCGACAACAAGATGCGCTGGCCCGGCACCGATGCGGCAGAGGGCAATTTCCACAAGCTGTTCCCCAGCTACGAGGAATTCTGGTCCCGCGAAGGCGCCCCCGAAGGACCAGTCCCCGAACCTGCCCCGCTGGAAAAATTCATCGAAACAATGCGCCGGGGCAAGGATGCCCCGAAGGTGAAAGTCCGGGCTGATTAAGGCTTAGCTTGCGCGGATTGTTTAGAGGCCTGATGGACTTTTCGCTGTTACTATAAGCTCGGCTTTTCATCGATCTGGGCAAGTGTGACGGCAAATCCGCAGCGCGCACCCGAGTCGAGCGTGAACTCCTGATATCGCTTGAAAAGACCTCCAAGGTGCAGGTTGATTTCTTCCTGCGTATAGTCGAGCGCGTTGACGCAGCCATAGCCTTGCGCCGATGCCCGTTCATTAGCTGCCTCGCCGTCGTCAACGCCGAAGAAGACATTCATCACTCCTTCGCCGCGGTGGGCAAGAAACTGCGAGATCGCGCTATCCTTCTCTCGACCAGGCATTGGTGCACACAATTCGATTCCTGCATCCCACGCAATCGAGACGGTGATTCCAAAAGGCTCGCCCGTCCAGTCTGCATCCATGAAAGTCGCGCCTAGGAGATCCCTATATTGTTGCTTTGCCTTCTCCATATCATGCACCGCAATCATCACGCGGTTCACGCCCCTCAATCCCATTTAATGTCTCCCCAAAAAGAACGCGTGTATTCGCTAGGCCCTGCCTAGGCATTCACCCCCAGCGCATCCTTCGCCGCGAGATAGCCGAAGGTCAGCGCCGGGCCGATGGTGACGCCTGCACCCGGATAGCTTTCGCCCATCGCCGATGCTGCGTTGTTGCCGACCGCATAGAGCCCGCCAATCGGCTTGCCGTTCTGCCCCAAAACGCGGGCGCGGTCGTCGGTTTTCAGGCCGCCATTGGTGCCGATATCGCCGGGATAGATCGGCATGGCATAGAACGGCCCCTTGGTCAGCGGGCGCAGGCATGGGTTGGGCGTGACGGAGGGATCGCCGTACATCTTGTCATAGGCGGCATCCCCGCGATGGAATTCGGAATCTTCGCCCTTTGCCGCGCCTTCATTGAAGCGCGCGACGGTGGCTGAAAGCGCAGCCGGATCGACGCCCATATCGGCCGCCAGCTCCTCTACCGTCCGGCCCTTCTTCATGATCAGCTTGACCATGCCGTTTTGCAACCAGTCGGGAACCAGCGGCAGCAAGGGGCCTACCGGGAATTTGTGGCGATAAATGTGGTCGAACACGAACCAGCTCGGGCTGGCGTCGCCATGCTCCAGCTCGCGCTTGGCCATTTGCTGGCCGACAATGTGATATGACGCCGCCTCGTTGAGATAACGCTCGCCTTTCTGGCTCACCATCATGCAGCCGGGCAAGGCGCGCTCGATTGTGCACAACCGCCCGCGATCTTCGCCCGGAACATAGAATACCGGCGCAGCCCATGCGGACTGCATATTCATGGTATCGGCACCGATGGATTGACCGGCGCGGATGGAATCGCCGGTATTGCCTTCGACCCCGCCCGAATAGAGCGCATTTTTGTAGAGCGGTGCATGCTCGTCGCGCATATTCTGGTTTTTGTCGAAGCCGCCAGCGGCGAGGATCACGCCCTTACGCGCCCCGATCCGGAACGGCTTGCCTTTGCGCCGGACAATGACGCCGGTGACTTTACCGCCTTCCTCGACCAGTTCCTCAAACGGAGTTTCCAGCCATAGCGGCACGTTCTTGTCATTGAGCGCCAAGCGCAATCCGCCTGCAAGCGCATTGCCCAATGTCAGGCGGCGATCCTTGCGCGACTTAAAGCGGAAGGGCAAATCGAGCCAATATTTGCCGAGGCTTTTGGCGAGATGCCACCACCAGCCCTTCTGCCGGAACAGCAGAATATAGGTCTCATCAAAATGCCAGTTGAGATAGCCGAACAGGCTGGCCGCAGGCGAGGCAAACCGCAGGGTCTCGACATCCTTGCCGAGCGGTTTCCCGTCGAGCGGCAGCGGCATATGCGTGCGATAACCGGTCGGGCTACCGCCCGGATTTTCGGCGTGGTAATCGGGATAGGGAAACGAACAATAGGTCAGTGATGTATGGTCGCCCATCCAGCGCAGCATGTCCGAAGCGTTCTCGACATAGGAGCGGATATGCGCATCGGCGACATTATCCGCCGACAGGCCGCGCACATATTTGAATGCGTCGTCGGGATTATCGTGGAACCCCTCTGCCTTCGCCTGATCGCTGGCCGGTATCCAGATGCCTGCGCCAGAAGTGGCGGAAGTTCCGCCCCATTTGTCGGTCTTCTCGATTATCAGCGTATCCGCACCGTTTTCCGCTGCGACCAGCGCGCTGAGCATACCGCCCGCGCCCGACCCGATCACGAGAATGTCGACTTCTTTGTCCCAAGCCATGATTTTGTCCCTCAACCCGGCAGATATAATTGCGCAGCTTTTCCGCCATCAACCGGCAAAGCAACGCCCGTGATATAGGTGGATGCGTCGGACAGCAGAAACGCAATCGAAGCCGCCAGTTCCGCAGGCTCTCCGCCGCGCTTCATCGGAATGGCATCGACCGTTTTCGATGCCACGTCGGGCGCTTTGCGGGCGTAGTCTTCATTGGCAGCGGTTTGCACCTGCCCCGGCACAATCGCGTTGACCCGCACATTGCTCGCCGCAGCTTCCATCGCGGCAACGGCCGTAAACTGGATCATCGCCGCCTTCGATGCCGAATAGCTCGACATATAGGGTGCGGCGCGAATGGCGGTGGTCGATGAAATGTTCACAATGGAGCCACGTTTGGCGGGCTTCATGATTTTCAGCGCCGCTTTGGTTCCGGTAAAGACAGCCTCTGCATTGACCGCAAAATCCTTCTGCCAATGTGCATTGGTGAGTTTCTCGATCGGAGCATAATGCACCGACATCGCGTTATTCACCATCATATCAAGGCGGCCGTTTCGTGCGGCAATATCAGCCACCAGCGCGGCAAATGCCTCAGCATCAGACACATCGAGCTGATGCGCCTCCACCGAACCGCCTGCCGCTGCAATCGCTGCGCGGGTTGCTTCCAGTTTCTCCGGGCCGCGGGCGCAAATTGCAACATGTGCGCCGGAGGCTGCCAGCAATTCTGCGGTGGCGCGGCCAATCCCGTCGCTCCCGCCGGTGATGATTGCGACCTGGCCGGTAAAATCGAAATTCATGACGCTGCTCTTTCTGTATTGATTACCGGATCGAGTTTGTCCGGCGTCAAAACGCAGGATGTCCCGCCGGGAGTGTACATCATCATCACACAGCGATTACACGCCGTGCAACCCGATGCTGTCATAGAACCGTCTTGCAAGCCGTTGATCAGTCCGGGATCGAAGATTAGCGCACGGCCCATGGCAATTGCATCGAACCCGTCATCCATTGCTTGGATCACATTGTCGCGGGATTGCACACCGCCGAGATAGGCCAACGGCATCGTTACCTGTGCGCGAATTTGCAACGCCAGGTCACGCAGGTAATTTTGATGGAAAACGACGTCTTTTGGCTCGGTCAGCGACTGGATCCACATCGCCGCGCCGATCAGAGGATTGGCTGGCTTCGCAGCAGACTTTGGCAATGAGGAACCGAACATTGCCGTGATGGAATCGACGTTCATCCCGTTTGAAAGCACCGCCATATGCGCGCCGTCCGCTTCAATGCGTTTGGCTATCGCTATGCCATCTTCGATAGTGTTACCTTTTGGGCCATCGGTCATCGAGAATTTGACCAGCACCGCCAGATCTTTGCCCACGGCATCGAGTACGCGGCGCAGGACTTCGGACGGGAAATTCATCCTCTTCTCGATTGAACCGCCAAACTCATCCCAGCGTTTGTTATACAGCTTGGAAACAAACTGGCTGAGCAAATAACCATGCCCCATATGCAGTTCGACTGCATCAAAACCGGCCTCGCGTGCGCACAGGGCAGCAGCCACAAATTCATCGGCCATCGAATCCAGGTCGGACTGGTTCATCTTCTTCTTCAGGAAGCGGCCTGACACCACACCCACCTTATTGAACCCGCCGGATGACGAGAGCGGCCTGTTTGTTTGCAGCGTATCCTTGTCAAGGAATGTGAAACTGCCCGCGTGGGTGATCTGCGCGCTTGCCGCGCCGCCTGCTGCATGGACCGCATCGGTCAAAACTTTGAAGTCGGCCACCGAATCGGCATCGAGCACCGCTTGATCAATGAAGGTCCGCCCGTCGCGCGAAGTCGCGCAATAGGCCACCGTTGATAGGGCAGACCCGCCCTTGGCCATGCGCGCATGGAAATTTGCCAGTCCCTTGCTGACAATACCGCCCTTGGCCATGCCCTCATTGGTCGCCGCCTTGATAAAGCGGTTTCGCAGCGTGAGCGGGCCAATGGTTAGTGGCGTGAAAGCTCTATCGAAAATGGACACAGACAAAATCCTCTCTTGCGACGCATTTCTCGGATGCCTATAGCCTTTTGTCAATATAATGCGTAATTGTTAGGCAACTATTTTACGAATATAGAGGTTTCCGCTATGGCATCGGGCGTTAAATGCAAGGTCGCATTGATTACTGGCGCAGGACAAGGCGTTGGGCAAGGTATCGCGTTGGCTCTCGCAAAAGCCGGCGCGAAAATTGGCGTGTTCGGCCGGACCAGGACCAAACTTGAAGCCACCAAGGGCTTGATCGAACAGGTGGGCGGCGAAGCACTTGTCCTGACAGGCAACGTTTGCCAGGCGGGCGATCTCGAAGAAGCGGTGTCTACAATTGCCCGAACATGGGGCGGCGTGGATATTCTGGTCAATAATGCCCAGCAGGTGCCGCAGGGCAAGCTGGCGGATGTCACCGATGAAGCCTTTATTGCGGGCTTCGAATCGGGCCCACTGGCGGCGCTGCGGTTGATGAAACTGTGCCACCCATTGATGGCGCAGCGCGGCGGCGGGGTGACGTTCAACCTTGTGTCATCAGCCGGGGTCCGCTGGGACATGACTGGCTATGGGGCCTATGCCGCAGTTAAACAGGCGATGCGCTCGCTGACCCGCGGGGCCGCAGCCGAATGGGGGGCCGACAATATCCGCGTCCTTTCGCTTGCCCCGCATGCCTTGTCACAAGGAATGCAGGGCTGGATCGACAAGAACCCGGAAGAGGCCGCGCATTTCCTCAAGACAATTCCACTTGGGCGTTTGGGTGAATGCGAAGGCGACATTGGCGAAGCAGTGGTGGCGCTATGTTCACCTCAGATGCGCTATTTGACAGGCGCGACCATTCCGCTGGATGGTGGCCAAGCCAATTTTGATTGATGCCCATTTTTTGCGTAATTTTTGACCTTTGCAATTCCGCATATGACGGCTATAGGTGGTAAATAGACGCTAAATGCGTTATTATGGAGGATTTTCGCATGGGTAATGGCAAGGTCGCATTGGTAACGGGCGCGAGTCGCGGGGCGGGCGCGGGTCTTGCGCGCGGCCTCGGTGAGCTTGGCTACACAGTCTATGTCACCGGACGCACGGTAACGCCAGGTGAAGCGAAGGGCTGGGACGGTACCGTCTTACCCGGCACTGTGGCAGAAACCGCGCAGGCTGTAACCGCTGAGGGCGGTAAAGGCATCGCCGTAATATGCGATCACAAGGATGATGCGCAAGTCGCGAAGCTTTTTGCCCAAATCGCCGACGAGCAAGGCAAGCTTGATATTCTGGTCAACAATGCCGCATCAATCCACCATCAGCTGATCGAAAAGAAGCCGTTTTGGGAGAAAGAAATCGCTGCGGTCGATATTCTCGATGTCGGTTTACGGTCTGCCTACGTCGCCAGCTGGTATGCGGCACAGATGATGGTGAAGCAGGGCTCTGGCTTGATCGCATTCGGTTCCTCCTTTGGCGCGAGCTGTTATATGCACGGCCCAGCTTATGGCGCGCAGAAAGCCGGGCTCGACAAATTTGCTCATGATATGGAATTCGATCTGCGCGAGACGGGCGTTCGCTCCGTTTCCATCTGGATGGGGCCGCTGGTTACAGAACGTTCCAAAATCGCCAGCGA
>JBATLU010000079.1:0-6297 GCA_049289475.1 Pontixanthobacter sp.
CATAGTTGTCGCTCAACCGGCCATCGTAGTTGTCGCCGCGCAGGCACTATGCACCTGCCGCCTCGGGATATTTTGCCGAGGCGCAGCGCAAGCTACTCGCCAAGATCGGTGATCGGCGCTTGTGGGGCTATTGGGGGCTGGAAAACGCATGGGGCAACCTGCGCCTTGATGCCGACCCGGTTGCTGATCAGAACATCATGTATTCAGGTTTCACGGCCTTGCAGATGGCAATCAGTGGTGGTGAAAGGCTGGAACTGCATCGCGGCGGAAAACCTTGTCGCGAATACTGCCTGCCTGAAATCACGGCTTTGCTGGACCACCAATATCGCGCCTCTCGCTACGGCCTGCTGGCTTGCGAGCCGAACTGGATCTATCCGCTTTGCAACCTGATCACCATGAGCGGGATCAAAGCCAGCGACGCGCGCTTCGGCAGCGATAGATGGTCACAACTGGCCGCGCCTTTCCTGGCCAGTCTGGAACGCGAAGCCACGCGTCCCGATGGCAGCTTCATTGCCTTTCGCTCGGCGCTGACGGGAGTTGCCCCACCTGCACCGGGCGGGATCGTGATGCAGGCATTTCCCTGCCTGTTCCTGAATGCGCTTTCGCCCGAACTCGCTCAAGAGCATTGGCACCGTGTACGAGAGCGGCTCGAACATGGTTCGTGGAAGCGACTGTTCTGGCCCGTCGATGTCGGCAACTACGGGTTCAGCCGGGCATCCAGCTATGCCGCCACGGCTGCTGCTGCTGTCGAGATGGGTGATGCTGCCATAGCGCAGGAGTGTCTGCGGCGGCTGGAGGAGGAATGCCCGTCTCGCGAGGCAGGCGGCGTAATCCACCGCGAGAAAGCTTCGCTATGGTCCCATGCCTTGGAAATGCTTGCCAGAACCAACACCATCGATGGTTTGCGGAGCCGGATTGAGCATGCGGATGCGGACATCGGCCCACGCCTTGTGTCGGCACCCTATCCCGATGTGCTGGTAGCGCGGGCCAAGTCCGAAGGACGCAAACTGGAACTGGTGCTCCATCCCGGTGGCGAATCCAATACGCAGCTCATCGAACTGGGCGGGCTGTTGCCTGAACGGCATTACCACACCGGACACCCCGAACAGCCCTTCATAAGGGCTGACAGAGAAGGGCGCGCCCTGCTGCGGCTCTCCTTGAAGGGGCGAACCAGCCTGTCGATCAAGCCAGTAGTGTAGGAACGGAAATGGTCTGCTGTACGATTATTGCTGCCTTGCTCGGACTTTTGATGCGGCCATTTCTGGCCATGCGGACAAGCCCTCTGGCTTGGCGTCTAGGAGCAACTGGTATGGCGGACGAGCCGCAAACCATGCGCGCCGCCGGGCGGTTACAAAGCTTTGTCCACGCTGTCGCGGGATTGGGTTTTCTGGTCCGCAACGAACCAAACATGCGCATTCACCTTGGCCTCGGTGCGCTGGCAATCGTCGCAGGTACCTGGCTGCACATTGATCCGACGGAATGGCGCTGGATCGTGCTGGCCATCGCGCTGGTCCTGACCGCAGAGGCCTTGAATACGGCAGTTGAGCAGGCCTGTAATGCTATCACACGCGAGCACAATCCCGCGATCAAAGCCGCAAAGGATGTAGCCGCCGGGGCAGTGCTGATCGCTGCAACCGCAGCCGCCATGATCGGTGCGAGCGTCTTCGCGCCTCACTTTCTGCCCAACAAGGCGAGCCCGCACTACCCCCTGTTCACTGCAATGTGCGGAGAAAACCAATGAGGTTGGCCCGCTTGCCTTACAGATGCAGGAGGCTTGCCAATATGCATATGCAGCCCGCCACAGCCATCCCTGCTGCGGCAATCAACATTGCGCCGGGCCTTTGGGAGCTTGCTTGCGCCTTTGCGGGCTCCCCGGAAATCACCCGCCATGCGGCCACCATGGCATCGAATGAAGCGCGCTCCCGCAATAGCAACCGATACGCAATGAATGCCCCGCCGATCAGGATCGCTCCCGCAGCAGCAAGTGCAACATGTGCGCTAGCAGGCCGTAGCGATGCCAGCGCTGTCCAGATAGACAGGCTGAAAAGCCAGGAAAAGGCTATGACCCCGAAGAACAGGTTCTCAAAATGTCGCCGGTTGGCGGCCAGAACTTCATATCTTACGAGGCGCACATCGCTATCCATTGCGCCATCCTACACGCCTTTTCATCAATCGCGATATTATATGAAATCAGGGAACCCCAAATGCGCATCGTTCTCATAAACGTCCCACACCCCGCGATTGGCAGTAGGATTCCCGACGACCACTTGCCGCCACTTGGCCTGCTGTGTGTCGGCGGGCCGCTGATCGACGATGGCCACGAGGTGCGGCTGATCGATGGCGAATTCGGCCCGATGACGATGGATCAGTTAGTTGCCGAAGCCGCTGCCTTTGCACCGGATGCCGTGATGTTTGGGCATTCGGGCTCTTCGTCCGGCCATCCGGTCATCAGCGCTGTTGCAAGCGGTGTACGCAGTCGCCTGCCAAGCTGCTACATCATCTATGGCGGTGTGCATCCGACCTATTTCTGGCGCGATATTCTGGAAAGCGAGCCCTGGGTCGATGCAATCGTTAGGGGCGAAGGGGAGGAAACCGTTCGCCAGCTTGTGCGTGCACTGAGCGGAGAATGCGAGTTTGATGAAGTGCGCGGCATTGCATTTCGCCGCGAAGGGACAGTCATCGCCACGGGGGCTGCTCCAGTGATCCGCAACCTCGATGACTATCGAGTAGGCTGGGAGCTTATCGATCATGCGCGCTACAGTTATTGGGGCGGCAAGCGTGCCGTGGTCATCCAATTTTCACGAGGATGCCCGCACCTGTGTACCTATTGCGGCCAGCGCGGCTTCTGGACCCGCTGGCGACACCGCGATCCGGTGAAGCTGGCGCGTGAAATGGCGTGGCTTCATCGCGAACAGGGTGTTCAGGTATTCAACTTCGCCGACGAAAATCCCTCTGCGGGTCGAAAGCCGTGGAAGGCGTTTCTGGAAGCTCTCATCGCTGAAAACATCGATGTGACACTGGTCGGTTCAACCCGCGCCGATGATATCGTGCGCGACGCGGAATTCCTACATCTTTACAAAAAGGCCGGGTTCGAACGCTTTCTGATGGGAACGGAAAACACCGACGAAGATACGCTTCGGCTAATCCGCAAGGGGGCCACGACCAGTACGGATCGGGAGGCGATCCGCTTGCTGCGCCAGCACAATATCTTGTCGATGGCGACCTGGGTGGCAGGCTTTGTCGATCAAACCGACCGCGACATGTTTCATGCCCTGCGCCAGTTGATGGCCTACGATCCTGACCAAATCCAGGCACTCTACGTCACGCCCCACCGTTGGACACCCTATTTTCGCGACGCAGAAGATCGTGACGTGGTGCAGGCCAACAAGACCAAGTGGGACTACAAGCACCAGGTGCTCGGCATGTCGAAAATGCCACCTTGGCGCTTGTTTCTGTGGGTGAAATTTATCGAAGTGGCGATGCAGACGCGCCCGCGTGCTTTGCGACGCTTGCTCTGGAATCCGGAACCCAAAATTCGTCATGCCATCCGCTGGTACTATCGCATGGGGCGGCGCGTGTGGTTTCACGAAGTGGCGGAATTTTTCCTGCGTGACAGGACAAGGTCGTTGGGGATGACGGTCAAAAAGTTCATGGGCAACGTTCAGGACCATGAAGAGGAGGCAATGGCGGCATGAAATCGCATCTTGCCTAGCTGCCGGGTGTCTAACAATCAGATGCCCGGCCCAACCGCTGTCTGGAGACCTCGGCCACGTGCTTCGACTGCTGCCTGAGCCAAGAAATCCTCGATGGCGGCAACGGTGTGCTGACGACATAGGTTGAGGGCTTCGACTTCCGTGAGGCAGTCGATCCCCTAGCCGAACTGGCTTTTCCAGAGGTCGTCGAGTGCTTGGCCATGCCGCTGCCATAGCATTGCAGAAATCGCGGTCCAGCTGCCCCCCCGGGGGGCGCGGAAGGGGCGAGTACATGGCGAGGCGCGCGACTCGGGCGCAAACTTCGCCACACAAGGCGCAATTCTCCGTCAGTTGCGGCGACGATCTCAACTCGCCATTCGCAGTCGCGGAAAAACGGAAAATAATTCGTCGCAATAGATAGCCCAGTGTTCGCGTACGTGACCTTCTCTATGCTTCCATAGCCGTCTCTATCCTTGCCGCGGTCACTGTATCCCACAATACGCTGGGGTTAGCAGGCCAAAAAATGCGCTTGCAACGCGAATCTTGTTTGCCAATTGTTCTTCCAAGGGGGTGCCAACGACTGTCAGAGAATGGAAGCAAATCCCATGTCGAACCTTGAAAGAATCATCCGGCTTAAAACTGTGTTGGCCCGCACCGGGCTGTCCCGCTCAACCGTGTATCGCAAGATCGCCGAGGGCACTTTTCCCCACCAGGTCAAAATCAGCATTCACGGCACCGGCTGGCGGGAGTCCGCCGTGAACCGCTGGATCGATGATCCGGTTGCATTCCGTGACGAAGGCGCGGCGCGGTGACAACGTCACCGCCGGTTGAGCCAATTTGTGTCAGGATCAACGACGCCGCTCGCATGATCGGCGTCGGTCGCACCAAGCTCTACGAATTGATCGCGGATGGTGAGGTCGAAACGGTGAAGCTGGGCAAATCCACCCGTGTCATCACCGCCAGCCTCCACCGTCTCGTCATGCGGCAGCGCGGGCCGGAATAGGCTCGCCTGCTGCTTCGGCTGTATGATGGGCTATACCATTCAAATGCCGTGCCCACCGCGCCATCAGATCACGGCGCTTTTCGAGGAAATCCGTGCGACGGTAGGCAGCCTCGACCTGATTGGTCAATTTGTGCGCAAGTGCCTTGTCTGCAACTTCTTTCGGGAAATCGGTTTTCTCGGCAACCCAATCGGTGAAGGCGGAACGGAAGCCGTGAACGGTCACACCCTTGATGCCGCCATCGCGCAACAATTTGGTCATGGTCATATCGCTCATGGGCTTTTCGCCGTCAGCGGAAAACACCAGTCCGGTATCGTTAGCGCGTTCATTCCAGCGCCTGCGTAGCAATGCTACCGCAGGTCCTGACAATGGCACGACGTGGGTTTCTTTTGCCTTCATCCGTTCGCCGGGAATGGTCCAGATGGCTTTGTCCAGATCGAACTCGGCCCACACCGCAAAGCGAGTCTCGTTTGACCGCACAGCGTTGTAGATGGTGAAGCGCAGCGCATCCCGGCCAGTCGTCGGTGATGCGGTAGCCAGCGTTTCCATGAGTGCGGGCACGTCGGCATAGGGCATGGCTTCCAGATGGACGCTCTTGCCGGTCTGGCGCGGCAAGCCCTTGCGAACCGAACGCAAGGACGCTTCTTCCTCCCGCCAGCCCTTGATATGCGCGAAGTCCAGCACTGAGCCGATGCGCTGAAGAAGGCGGCGGGCCGTTTCTGGTATTTCGAGCCAGATGGGCGACAGGACCTCGACCACGCACGCGCTGTCCACTTGATCGACCGGCTTGGTTCCAATCTGTGGGAAGACATGATTTTCAAAGCTGGAAATCCAGTTGGCATAGCGCCGATTTTTCCAGCCCTCCTTCAGTGCATCGTAGCAGTCGCGGGCAGCGGTCTCGAAGCTCGGCATGACTTTGCGTGCCTTGCGCCGTTCGGCGACTGGATCAGTCCCCTCGCGCACCTGACGACGCAATGCCGCTGCCGCATCGCGGGCCTCTGCCAGCGATACCTCCAGCGCTGATCCCAGGCCGTAGTCACGCCGCCTGCCGTTGCGCTGCATTCGTAGCACCCAGGTTCGCGCGCCACTGTCTTTCACCAGCAAGCACAAGCCCCGGCCATCGACATGGCGACCGGGCTTTGCATTCTTCACCTTCAACGTCGTAAGTGCCATTGGTTCGAGTCCCAGTCAGGGAATTTCAGGCGTCTGTTCCCACATTCTGACGCCTGAAACGGTCCCACATTCGTTCCCACATTTCAGCGGGATTTCAGGCAAATGGGAGCGACCGACCGCGAACACCTTACAAGACAAATCGCTGATTTTACAGGGTAGGTAGAGACGCACCGGCATTGCCTGAGACGAAAGTTCTACGCCTCTTCTGGGCACCATTTTTCCGTGTCAGGGCATCCCACAAGGGCCGACAAACCGGCGGGAATCTGCCATTTTCAAGCCTCACCACTCCCGGGTGTGCCAAGCGATATCAGGCAATCCGGGGCCATGAGGTGCCACGGTTGGGGCGATATGGCCCCACGCAAAATCCGATGGCCCCATCGCCTCGAAATGCCCTCGCTGGCCCTCTCCCGGACCAGTTGAGGAGATTCGAC
>JBATLU010000080.1:0-5438 GCA_049289475.1 Pontixanthobacter sp.
CTGCCGGCGCCGCTCTGACCCTCGCTGCTTGCTCGGAAACTGCCGACAAGGCTGGTGAAACCGCAGACGCTATGGCTGCAGACGCTGAAGCAAATGCTGAAGCTGCTACCGACGCCGCTGCTGAAGCAACCGACGCTGCTGGCGCTGCTGTTGAAGGCGCTGCTGATGCGACTGCAGAAGCTGCTGACGCAACTGCTGCCGCTGCTGCAGACACTGCAGAAAAAGCTGCTGACGCGGTTGCTGAATAAGCACTGCTGCTCTTAGCAAAATAAGAAGGGCGGTACCGCGAGGTGCCGCCCTTTTTGTTTGTTCAAAATCGTGGCGCTACATTCGCCGGTTCTTCAGGGAAATTCTAGCCGCCGCTGCGGTAATCGGCATTGGCCCAATTGCGGCCATCACCATTTGAATTTGAATAACCATCGTACAGCGCTTTCGCGATCTGCGCTATCCGCGCTTCGCGGTTTCCGCGTGCGCCCTGACCTGTAACATAGATCGCCACTGCAATCGTGCGGCCATCGGGGGTCAGGAATGTGCCGATATCGCTCGAAGTGTTGTTGAGCGAACCGGTCTTGTGCGCGACATTGGCGCTGGCTGGCAGCAAGGCCGGAATACGGCGAGTGCCGGTGCGGCAGCGCTCCATCGCGCCGATTATGACGCTGCGCGAATTGGCCGTCAGATAGCGCCCTTGATAAAGGCCTGACAACAATTGCACCATCGCCCGCGGCGTCGCGCTGTCGCGCTCGTCAATATGCGCCACCGGATCATATTCACCATCATCGCGGACCAGAGTGGCAATATCCCGGCTCAGCTGGAATTCACTCACTCCATTGCGCCGCATCCAGCCATTTACAGCCGCAGGGCCGCCGACCGCGTTAAGCAGCGCATCTGTCGCCGAATTGCTGCTTCGGGTAATCATCAATTCGATCAATTCGCTGGCAGGCAGGTAATTTCCTTGCCGGACGGGCGCCTTGACCGAAGAATATTTCGCCGAACTGACCGGAAGCAGCAGTGCAAATTCGCTCGACAGGCTCCATTTACCGCGTTCGACAGCTTCCATAAAGGTTGCGGCAATGGCAATTTTGCTGGTGCTCGCCATCGGGAAACGCTGGTCGCCGAGGATGGCAATTTCCTGCCCGGTTGAAAGATCAACCGCCGCAACGCCAATCCGCCCGTCCGAACCGTCGGCAATCTGCGCGATGCGTTTTTCGAAACTGGTCTCGTAAACCGCTTCGAAGCTTTGCGGCGTGCGCTTTTGCGTACCGAAGGTGCTATCAAACGCAGCCTCGAAATTGGTGGTTTGTGCCTGTGCCGTGCTAACGAGCGGTGTCAGCCCTGCGAGACCCATCGCAACTGCAGCGCCAAGCTGCCCGAATGTTTTCAATCCCAATCGCATGTCTGCGTAGTTACCCCTAGGATGGTTTGTAAAACCTTAACCGCAGGTCTAACGACTTAAAATTGTCGCAAGCAAGCAATTTAGCGATGAAAAGTGTCGCTGGGGCGACCAATCCATGCGTCAGGCCGCAATAATTGCCTTTTCGATCTGATCGGCGGCTTCGCTGGTTAAGGTTTTGGCGATTTCGCCGACAATCCGTTTGCTCAACTCACCGTGATAATGACGGCGCATTTCGCCCAAAGTCTTAGGATCGGCGATCACCAACAGATCGGTAATTTCACCGGATATCGCCCGCGTGTTAAGCCACTGCGCTGCTGCCGCACCATGGGCAAGTTCGTTAAGATCGGTGGAGCTAGTCCTTTGACCGGCATCATCCTGATGTCTGACCCCCGCGCTGAAATTGGTCGATTCCAGTTCGGGTTGATCAATCTTGGTCAGCTTGGGCTCAAACAACTGACCCTCATTGCGCATCATGATAAAATGCTCGCCATCGACGATAGCGACATGGGCCTGATTGGGAAGTTTCATAGGTTTCTCCAGTTTCTTACATCCCTAACGGTCGAGCGGACAAATCGTTGCACAACTTGCGGGTTTGCGGCGCGCAAGGGCGCTGGTAGAGTGCTGGCAAAGGAAGATCGCATGACAAGCAATTGGACCATCGGCATCATCGGGGGCAGCGGCCTCTACCAGATTGATGCGCTCGAAGATGCGCAGTGGATTCGGGTCAATTCGCCTTTTGGCGAGGCGTCGGACGAGATCCTGTGCGGCCGGATCGGTGATGTTCAGGTCCGCTTCCTCCCGCGGCACGGGCGCGGCCACAGAATTCCACCCTCTGAAGTCAACGCGCGGGCCAATGTCGATGCGCTCAAACGTGCCGGTTGTACCGATTTGCTGGCGATCTCCTCGGTCGGGTCGCTTCAGGAAGACTTGTTGCCGGGCCATTTCGTGGTGGTCGATCAATTTATCGACCGCACCAAAATCCGCGCCGCCAGCTTTTTCGGGACCGGTATGGTCGCACATGTGAGTATGGCCGAGCCGGTGTGCGAACGGATGAGCGCAATGGCGGCCACGGCAGTTGCGGCTGCAGGCGGAAATGTCACCGCTGGCGGCACCTATCTGGCGATAGAAGGCCCGCAATTCTCCACCCGCGCCGAAAGCCATCTCTACCGCCAATGGGGCGCGCATGTAATCGGCATGACCGCAATGCCCGAGGCCAACCTGGCGCGCGAGGCGGAGCTTCCCTATGCGCTGATTGGCATGGTCACCGATTATGATTGCTGGCGCGAAGATGCCGCCTTTGTCGAGGTCAGCGAAGTCATTGCGCAAATGAACGCCAACGGCGCGATCGCGCGGGCGACGGTAGAGCAATTTATCGCAGCCTTGCCGGAAACGCGGGCGGCGTCACCGCTCGATACAGTGCTGGACCATGCGCTGATTACATCGCCCGACGCGCGCGATCCGGCCATGTTGGCAAGGCTGGATGCGGTGGCGGGGCGTGTGTTGTAGCGGGCCCGCCAGCCTCAATCCGAAAAACGCAAATCGCTGAATTGGAACTGCCCTGTCGAACAGAAGGCTTTTTCCTTGCCGCCGATCAAACGCATGAACGGCGCACTCCATGATTGATCATTGAGCACGATATTGATGGCGCCCTGATCATCGACAAACAGCTGGAAAGCAATCGGGCCGGTCGCGGAAATGGTACCAGCTTGGAAATTCTCCTGCTTTCCATTGTTGTTGGAAACCAGCATGATTTCCAGCACTGCCGGGTCGCTCGCCGATAGCCGGAGCACAAAGCCGGCTATGCTCTTGCCGTCGGGGGCTTCGATCTGGACACCGGCAGAGGGAGACAATTGGCCCTCCCGGAATTTCTTGGCGGTAATCGTGCCGCCGATTGCGGGGACCGTTTGCGCCAGATTGGACACAGACGAAACACTGTTGGCCGGAACATCGCAATCGAATGTGAGCGGCGCCGCCTGTGCCGAACCAGCAATTAGCAGCGTTGCGGCCACCAATGCAGCGGCGGTGTGATGCAAATAAGTCGTCATAGTTTCATCCCCCAAACCAGTGCGGCTTCAGCATGACGTAAATTGCTTGCTGCACAAGCCCCAAGATGCGCCGCCCGATGGATTTGCATGATACGCTCGACAAGGCAGCGGCTTAGGCGCAAACGGCGGTAATGCGCGAAAGACCAGAACAACCGATATTCGGGTTCGAGACGGACAAGCTCGCCGCGCCGAATCCGCCAAGGATTAAATTCATACGCTCGATTGCCAAGGCGGTTTCGTGGCGCACTGTCGGAACCATCGACACGCTAATCTTGTCCTATGTATTGATCACGTTCCTTGGCCCGCTGTTCGGGCTGGAAAATTCGCATGGCGAAGCGCTCCAATCGGCGAGCTATATCGCGATCACCGAAGTGGTCACCAAATCCGTCGCCTATATTGTGCACGAGCGGCTGTGGGTTTGGATAAGCTGGGGTACATCCGTGGTGAACGACAAGCATCGGGAAAGTTATGCGCGCTCAACTACCAAAACCATCAGCTGGCGCACCATAGGTTCGATCGACACGATGGTGCTCGCATGGTTCTTTACCGGCAATATCGGCACAGCGATTTCGATCGGCGGGCTGGAGGTTTTCACCAAACTGTTCCTGTATTTCATCCACGAACGGGTTTGGTCACATATCGGCTTCGGCATTGTCCATCGCAGCGCAGTTGAGGCTGCGGATTAGGCCGAACAGCTCGCGCCGCCCAGCACGCAGAACCGCGCGCAATGCGGATGGTTGAGCGATATTTCTCGTGACGCCTCTACCAAAGTCGCCCCCATATCGAAGCCCTCATCATAGGGGATCAGCGTACAAGCGGCCACGCGCGGGGCGGCCTCTCCCTTGCGGTGGACGACCATGCGGCTGGTTGCGCACATGATGTCCGCCGGATTCTGGTTCAGAATGCCCCAGCACTCGGTGGTGATTTCGGCGATGTCTTTCGCGTCATCCATTTCAGGGAAGAGCACGAGGCGCACCGGGTCGCCTGCGTCAATCCGGATACCCATTTCTGCAAATAGCGCGGCATAGCCGGCGCGGGCCAGCTCCATGGTTTCGCCGGGCAGCATTCGGCCCGCCACGGCAATGGCGAAGCCGTGATCCGATAGCCATTTCAGCCCTTCGGTTCCCGGCCCCCAACTGCGCGGGCCGCGTTCGGCCTCATGCGCATCTTGCGTATAATGGTCGAGGCTGACGCGGATGGTGAGCTTGTCGCCAAAGCGTTCGCGCAGTTCAAGCAGAGCCGTTTCATGCCGCCGCATTGGCTTCATCGCATTGGACAGGACCAGCACATCGAAACCGCGTGCCAGAGTGTCAGTCAAAATCGCGACGAATTCGGGATTCATGAATGGCTCGCCGCCAGTATATCCGATCTCTCGCGTGCCGGTTTTGCTCGCCTCGATCTCGTCCAGAAAGCGTGTGACCACCGCCCGGCTGATATAGATCAGCGCATCATTGGTCGGGCTGCTTTCGATGTAGCAATTGACGCAGGCGAGATTGCACAAAGTCCCCGTGTTGAACCACAAAGTTTCTAGTTTGGTCATTGGCACCGAAGCGCGCCGTTCTCCCTTCGCCGTCCAGACCGGGTCGAAGAATTTCTCCTGCGGCAAGGCATCGGCCGCCACCTGAAAGGGGGAGACGCCGCTTGGCGCGTTGCGGCTTTTGGTTCGCGCGGTGGTCAATTCATCATCCTGCGTAGTTTTGCGACCAGCCCGACATATTTCTTGGGCAGCGATCCGAACACGGTTGGTTCCCACGCTGAAAACGCTGCTGCTTTGGAAATCTCGCTGCGGGTCGGGTAGGAAATGATCGCCGAGCCCAGCGCGAATGTGCTGCTCTTGCCGGTGATTGTCTGCGTGAAGGGCAGCAGTAATTCGCCCGCATTCTTACCGCAAATGCTTGCGCCGATTACTTTCTTGCCTTTGAACATTACTTTCATATGGCCCTTGGTCGAATCCTCGGCGATGGCGCGTTCATTGTCGGCAAAGGCTTCTTTCACCACGG
>JBATLU010000081.1:0-2713 GCA_049289475.1 Pontixanthobacter sp.
GGTAAGTCGACCCTGTTCAAAATTATCACCGGACAGGAACAGCCCGACAGCGGCAGTATCGAAATCGGTGAGACCGTCCACCTCGGCTTTGTTGACCAGAGCCGCGATGATCTGAACCCGAAAAACAACGTGTGGCAGGAAGTCAGCGACGAACTCGACTATATGAAGGTCAACGGCCACGACATGAGCACGCGTGCCTATGTCGGCGCGTTCAACTTCAAGGGCGCCGACCAGCAGAAAGTCGTCGGCAAATTGTCGGGCGGTGAACGCAACCGCGTCCATATGGCTAAAATGCTCAAAGCAGGCGGCAACGTGCTACTGCTCGACGAACCGACCAACGATCTCGACGTGGAAACTTTGCGCGCATTGGAAGATGCGATTGAGAATTTTGCCGGCTGCGCGGTGGTAATCTCGCACGACCGCTTCTTCTTGGACAGATTGGCAACGCATATTCTTGCGTTTGAAGGCGACAGTCACGTTGAGTGGTTCGAGGGTAACTTCGAGGCGTATGAGGAAGACAAGCGGCGCAGACTGGGCGATGCGGCGGATCGGCCGACACGGCTGGCGTATAAGAAGCTGACTCGCTAAGATATCGAGGCAAAGAAAAAGGGCTGCCCGCAAAGGCAGCCCTTTTTGTATCAATAGGCCTTCTGCCAACCGACAGTCAGCATCCAGTCCCCGCCCAATTGCGGGCCGTTGAGGTCTTGATAGATCGGCTTGCCCAGTTCGATCCCCAGCCGGTGCCCGGCCAGCGAGCCGTGCGTGGCGACGAAGTTCACGCCTGCGATCAGATCAACCCGCTCGCCGCCGTAGTAATCAGGATTTGCACCTTGCGCTGGGCCCATTATCGCCGGATCGATCCCGTCAACCGGCCCCATCGTCCGCGCCTTTACGCGGCCTGACAGGCTGACCCATTGTTTGGGGCGATAGCTAAGCCATGCGGTACCTTCATAACTGTCGCCATAGCTGTAGCCTTGGTCATTGGTGCCTAGCTTGATCGAAGCACTGCCCTGTACGCCCAGGCCGAATTTGCCGCGGCGCATCTTGTAGGTCAGCGCCGGTTCGAAATCCCATGTGCCGGTTCCAAGCTGCATACCATAGGGCATCCGCATGGTCGGTGTGGTGTTCATCGGGGTGAGCACCTGCGCGGTTTTGGTATTTGAACCCACCGGAACATTCACACCCGCCCTCAGATAAAGCTCGTTGCGATTGTCCGCCTTCTTGTCCGGATGGCCCATCAGCGGGATGATCGCGACTGCCTTCACATCGCCAAAGCCCTTGGAACTGGTGGAAAATCCGCCCAATTGCGTGGTGCCCATGCCGCCTTGATAGACAGTCATGTCCATTTCTTTCTCGGTGTAATTGCCCATCACGGCAAAGGTCACCGCGTCGGACGGGGCATACATCATCCCGAACATGAACATATCGGCGCGCATTGCCTGCGGCACAGATCGCAAGGTTGGCGGCTGCATCGGCATTCCGGCAAAGCGGTTGGGTATGGTGGTGACGATTGTATCGGGCGGCATATCATCGCCTCCGATCTTGTTGCCTTCCATCTCCATATGCATTGCGCGGAGCGAAAACATGATCTCCCCCTTTCCATGCGCATGGTCGGCCATCACGCCTATAGGCGCATGGTCATCGGCGTAGGCATCATGTGCCAGTGCGGCAGTGAACGGGGTAAGCGAAGTGGCAAGCGCAAGCGCGCCTGCAAAACAGGTCGTGGTTTTCATGAAAATTTCCTGATGAATCAAATGTCGGGGCGATTGCCCTTACGAATTGGATTATCAGGAATGCGGCGGTCCGGTGGACGGCGGCAAGCCGGTCGGGTAAATGCCTGCCAGCAGGGGCAATTTGCCTGCCAAAGGACGCTCGCGTTCGGTCAGGACATCGGCGAGAATAACGGCATCCGGCATGTACACGGCAGAGGCCATTGCCATCGGGCACGGTGACCGGTCGAGATCATCATCGTGCTGGTCCGAATCATCACCATACAGCAATTTGAAGGTTTCGAATCCATGATCCGTCGAAGCGACTTTACGCTGGTTGTCCAAATTGCCGTTGCAAATCCGGATCGCCAGGCTGCCGTCTTCTGCCTTGGCGGCCATATAGCCCTGCGGCACCAATCCGGTCAGGATCAGTGCGAAAAAGGCCAGAAACATGCCGATCCGGTTCATAGGCGCGCCTTACCGTCGCAGTGGCAAAGTGCAAGCGGGTTTCGCATCACGCAGTGCGTTTCGCCCTTAATGGTCAGACGGTCCTTCAAGAATTTACACGGCACCAGCCGCATTTGTATTTCGTCAACTTATCGTCACTATCGCTAGGTTCCCAAGGCAGGGGACGATTGAGCCGTGATCGATATCGAGATCCAGAACGAAACGCATCAGACGCATGATCGGCTGAAATTCGCGGTTGTCCCGCGCATCGGCGAAGGCATCCGTTTGCAGGAACCTAACGGCTTCTGGGCGTCCTATGACATTCTCGATCTGTGGTATCAGAAGGCCGAATATGGCGATGTCTGGGTGCCCTATCTCCACGTTCGCAAAACCGCTGGTGAAATGGATGAGGCTGCGACTTCGACGCATGCCAGCGCAAAAGGGGAGGTCGTACCATTCACAATCTGATCAAACGCCAGAACCCGCCGCAGGAAGGCAACGCTGCAAATGAACAACGGGATAACGCGCCGCCCTTGCCCGTTCAGCACGCGCAAGTG